>PLTW01000069.1 GCA_003164655.1 Actinomycetota bacterium | reverse complement strand
CTGCCGGTGCCGTTTCGCCTGCCGCCGTCTCACCGGTCGTCGCCCCGGGCGCCATCGTCATCGCCGACGACTCCGGCATCGAGGTCGCGGCCCTGGGCGGCGCGCCGGGCGTGATCTCGGCGCGCTATGCCGGCCACGAGGGTGACGACGTCGCCAACAACGCCCGGCTGCTCACCGAGCTGAACGCGCTCCCCGGCGAGCACGATCGCGCCGCCCGCTTCGTCTGCGTGATCGCCTTCGTGCCCGACGGGGCCGTCGCAGCGCAGGCCGTGCGCGGCGAGTGGCCGGGCGCCATCGCCGCCGCGCCGCGCGGCGCTGCCGGGTTCGGTTACGACCCGCTGTTCGTGCCGACGGGTCTGAGTTTCGCCGTCGCCGAGATGACCGAGTCCGACAAGAACGCCCAGAGCCATCGCGCGCGGGCGGCGCGGGCGCTGCTCGCGCGCCTGGCGGCTTCCGCGTAGGGGTTCCGGTGAGTCGCCGCAAGGGCCTGCCGGCCGCCTCCGACGTGCACAACCACGCCCTCAAGGCGCGCGCCGCCTGGATCTCGATCGCCTCGAACGCGACCCTGATCGTCTTCAAGCTCGTCGTCGGCATCCTCTCGGGTTCGATCGGCATCATCTCCGAAGCCCTGCACTCCGGCTCCGACCTCATCGCCTCGATCATCGCGCTCGTGTCGGTCCGCCGGGCCGCTCGTCCGCCCGATCCCTCCCATCGCTACGGGCACGAGAAGGTCGAGAACGTCTCCGGTGTGATCGAGGGGCTGCTCATCTTCGGGGCCGCCATCGTCATCGTGTACGAGGCGGTCACGAAGCTGATCGACGGTGTGCACCTCGAGCACGTCGAGCTGGGTATCGCCGTCATGCTGGCCTCGGCCGCGACGAACCTGGCGGTCTCGCGCGGCTACCTCTACCCGATCGCCCGTCGTACCGACTCGGCGGCTCTCGAGGCCGACGCCGCGCACCTGCTGACCGACGTCTATACGTCCGCCGGCATCGCCGCCGGCCTCGTCCTGGTGAAGGTCACGGGCCTCGAGCTCTTCGATCCCGTGCTTGCCATCTGCGTCGCCGTGCTCATCATGTGGACGGGCTGGCGGCTGATCGATCGCTCGACGCGGGTACTCTTAGACGAAGCCCTCCCCGACGACGAGCTCGAGCTGATCGGCGAGAAGGTGGCGGAGCACCGCGGCCAGCTCATCGTCGGCTACCACCGGCTGCGCTCGCGCCGGGCCGGCAGCAAGCGTCACATCGACCTGCACGTCACCGTGCCCGACGACATGACCGTCGCCCAGGCCCACGACGTCGCCGAGCACATCTCGGCCGACATCGCCGAGCTGCTGCCCAACAGCGATACGCTGGTGCACGTCGAGCCGCGTTCGCACGACCCCAGGGACGACCGGCCGTAGCCGTGGCGGAGGGGGATCGGGGCTCCATGAGAGTCGAACACGACAGAGCCGAAGACGACAGGCTGAAGGCGCGCGCCGCGTGGGTGTCAATCGCGGCCAACGGCGTGCTGATCGCCTTCAAGCTCGTCGTGGGTGTGATCTCGGGCTCGATCGGCATCATCTCCGAGGCGGTTCACTCGGCCACCGATCTGGTGGCCGCCGTGATCGCCCTCGTGTCGGTGCGCCAAGCGGCGCGTCCGGCCGATCGCCGGCACCTCTACGGACACGAGAAGGTCGAGAACCTCTCCGGCGTTATCGAAGGCGGGATCATCTTCGCGGCCGGCGTGGCGATCGTGGTCGAGGCCGTGCAGCATCTGATCTCGGGCGAGACACTCGACCACATACCGCTCGCCATCGCCGTGATGCTCGTCTCGGCGGCGGTCAACATCGGTCTCACCGCGTACCTCTCCGCCGCGGCCCGACGCACCGACTCGCCCGCCTTGCGGGCCGACGCCGCCAATCACCTGACCGACGTCTACACGTCGCTGTCGGTGACCGCCGGCCTCGTCCTGATCGAGGTGACGGGCCGCACGTTCTTCGACCCCGTGCTGGCCATCGTGGTGGCCGTCCTCATCATGTGGACCGCCTGGCGGATCGTCAGCTCCTCGACTCGCGTGCTGCTCGACGAGGCCCTGCCCGATGACGAGCTCGCCGTCGTGCGGGCGACCGTCGCCGAGCACCGTGGCGAGCTGATCATCGGCTACCACAAGCTGCGCGCCCGCCAGGCCGGCGCCAAGCACCTCATCGATCTTCACATCACGGTGCCGAGCGACATGACCGTGGCGGCCGCCCATCAGATCGCCGAGCACATCGAGAACGACATCGCCGAGCGGCTGCCCCACACCGAAGTGCTCGTGCACATCGAGCCGGGTTCCCACGAGCGTCGGGACGAGTCGTAAGGTCGCCCGCGCGAAGGGCGGCGACGCCCGCCTGGAGCTTCAGCCCGAGCGGCAGGGCGCAGGCCGCCACAGCTTCGCAGGGCGGAAGGCCGCTAGAGCTTGAGTCCGAGCGGCAGGGTAGAGGCCACCAGTACGACCGTCAGTGCGATCAGCCCCGCCGAAAACGCCCAGGCCAGCGTGTTGTAGACGGGCCCGTTGACGTGGTCGCCCATCACTGACTTGTCGTTGATGATCTTGAGAACGTAGATGAGGATGATGGGCAGCAGGATGCCGTTGACGTCCTGGCTCAAGAGCATGACCTTGACGAGCGGCAGGTGGGGAATGACGGCCACCGCCGCCGGCACGAACACAAAGAACGTCAGCAGGCCGTTGAAGATGGGAGCGTCTGAGAACTTCTGGTCGAGCCCCGCCTCAAAGCCGAAGGCCTCGCAGATGGCATAGGCGGTGGCCAGCGGCAGTATGCCGGCGGCGAGGATCGACACGTTGAGCAGGCCGAAGCCGAACAGCAGCTCGGCCGCCCGGCCGGCGAGCGGCTGCAGCGCCTTGGCGGCGTCCTGGGCCGAGTTGACCAGGATGCCGTGCTTGTAGAGCGTGGCGGCGCAGGCGATGACGATGAAGAAGTCGACGCCGTCGGTCATCACGGCCCCCAGGAAGACCTCGGCCCTGGTGTAGGCGTACTTTTTGATCGAGACCTTCTTGTCGACGATCGTCGCCTGAATGAAGAACTGCCCCCAGGGGGTGATCGTGGTGCCGATCGCGGCGATCACCGTGAGCAGCCAGATGCTCGTCGGGGTGATGCTGGGCACCACTGTGTTGCGGGCCGCGGCGTGCCAGTCGGGGCGCGCCAGGAACCCGGCGATGATGTACGTGACATAGAGCGCCGAGAAGAACAGAAAGACGCGCTCGACGCGCTTGTAGGAGCCGCGGGTGATCAGCAGCCACACGCCCAGGGCGACCGGCGGCACGCAGGCCCAGGGCGGAATGTGGGCAAGGCTGAACGCCGCCCCCACGCCCGAGAACTCGGCGATCGTCGTGCCGAGGTTGGCGATCAGCATGGCCAGCATGGCGAAGGCCGTGATCTTCAGGCTGAAGCGCTCGCGGATAAGCGCCGCCAGGCCCTTGCCGGTGACCACCCCCATGCGCGCCCCCATCTCCTGGGTGACGGCCAGGATGGGCGTGATGAGCAGCAGCACCCACAGGAGCTGGTAGCCGTAGTGGGCGCCGACGACCGACCACGTCGTGATGCCGCCGGCGTCGTTGTCGGAGTTGGCCGTGATCAGGCCCGGCCCCATGATCGAAAGGAAGATCAGCAGGCGGGTGCGACCGATGCGGCCCAGGCGCGGCCGCTTGCGTGTCTCCGGCGAGGGGGCCATTTTCTACCTCGTCACCGAAAGATGCGCGGCAATCGTTTCTTCCAGGCCAGGGGCAGCACGAGATCGATGGCGTCGTCGATCGTCACGATCCCGTGGACGACGCCGGCGGGGTCGACGACGGGCAAGGCGAGCAGGTTGTATTTGGCGATCGTCTGGGTGACCTCCTCCTCGCCGGCGGCGAGGTTCACCGAGATCGGCTCGGCGGTCATGAAGTCGCGCACGCGGCGGTTGCCGGGCACCGTGAGCAGGTCGCGCAGCGAGATCACGCCGAGCAGTCGTTCGCGCTTGTCGGTCACATAGACGTAGTAGACGGTCTCGACCTCGGGCTCCTGGTCGCGCAGCAGCTCGATGGCCTCGGCGGCCGTGACCTCGGGCGGCACGACGGCGAAGGCGGTGGTCATGATGCCGCCGGCCGAGTTCTCGGGGTAGGTGAGCAGCTCGCGGATCTCGGCCGCCTTCTCGCGGTCCATGAGCGCGAGCAGGCGCGAGGCGCGTCGCTTGGGCAGGTCGGCGAGGAGGTCGGCGGCGTCGTCGGGCGAGACGTCTTCGAGCAGGTCGGCCGCCTTTTCGTCGGGCAGCTCGCTGAGCAGTGAGGCCTGATAGGCCGGATGCATCTCTTCGAGGGTGTCGGCGGCGACCTCGTCTTCGAGGGCCTCGAAGACCGCTGCGCGCTCCTCGGGGGTGAGCTCGTGGGCGATCTCGGCGATGTCGGCGGGGTGCAGCAGCGACAGGTCGCGGCGCGGCACCGACAGGCGCACGGCCTCTGAGTCGCTCGCCTGCAGGTCGACGGCGCTCCAGTCGATCAGGCGCGGCTTGGGGTTCTTGGAGAGCCTCGTTGCCACGCGCGCGAGGCCGATGCGCCGCATGATGGCCCCACTCGAGACGTCGACGGCCACCACGCGCAGCGACGCCCCCGAGCGTGTGAGCTGAATGTCGTTCACGCGGATCATCTTGCGGCCGTCGGTGTCGACGATCTGGCGGTCGAGCACCTGGCCGGAGAGGTAGAGCTCGTGTGCCTGGGGCGTGTGGTCGGCAAGCGAACCGGCGGCGACGCGCAGCAGCACGCCCGACTCTTCGAGGCTCGCCACCGTGTCCCAGGGCGCCGCCAGCCGGCGGTTGCCGCGCTTGAGGACGAGGGTGGTCACGCGCGGGTACTTTTGCCGCGTGCTGACGACCACGTCCTGCAGGGTGCCGGCGATCTTGCCCTCGACGTCGCGCACGGTATCGCCGAGCAGCTTGCTCAGATAGAACATCGCTCACCTCCTTCGCTACAGTCCGCGCGGCGGGGTCCCGGCCGGCAGGCCGGGAACCGCTCCCCGCAAACCAGGACCCCCGGGCGAGCGACAGCGAAGTGGGCGCTCCTCACTCGTCCAAGAGCTTTGGCACAGCACACCGTAGAGACGTGATGTCTCAGCCGTTTCGGGTAGGACCTTGGGTCCGGTGATACCTGTTCTACCCGTTGGCGTCTCTGGACGTTTCCGGGCAACGGCCTCTATCTGTGCTGGAGCCTCACCTAACGAGGAATGTGCCGCAGTGATGCGCAGCGAAACGTACGCCCGCCAGACTCGGAGTGTCAAGGAGGTGCTATACTCAAGAGCCGCTCGGCCAGGTGCCGGGCATGTCCATGTAAGGGCCCAGACCGCCCAAGGACCGGCGCACAAGATGATCATCACTCTCACGGCCAACGCCGCGATCGACAAGACCCTCACCGTCCCGAACTTCGTCCCGGGGTTTCGCCATCGGGCCAGCCAGAGCCTCACCCTGCCCGGCGGCAAGGGCGTCAACGTGGCGCGCGCCCTGAAGACCCTCGGCCAGCCGGTGGTCGCCAGCGGCCTGGTCGGCGGACGCACTGGGCAGCAGATCGTCGAGGGGCTCTCGCGCGAGGGAATCCTGAACGACTTCGTGCGCATCGCCGGGGAGTCCCGTACCTCCACCGCGGTCATCGACCCGACCGGCCTGAGCCAGACCGAGATCAACGAGTGGGGTCCGGTGGTCACCGAGCAGGAGCGCCTGGCGTTCCTCGACAAGATCGACTACCTCGCCAAGGGCGCCCACTATGTGATCATCTGCGGCTCGCTGCCCCGCAAGGTGCCCGACGATTTCTATGCCGAGATCCTGCGGCGTATCAGCCGCACGCGCTGCCACACCATCCTTGACGGCTCCGGAGACCCCCTGCGCCACGGCGTGCGCGCCCATCCCGGCTTCGTCACGCCCAACCTGCGCGAAGCCGAGGACCTCGTGGGCCACGAGTTCCACGACGAACAGGACATCATCGAAGCGACCGGCCTCATCTGCCAGCTCGGCGCCCACAACGTCATCATCAAGACCCCCGACGGCTGTTATGCGCGGCTGCACCACGGCCGCCGCCAGCGCGTCTACCACGCCCGCATCCCGCTCGTCGAGAGCGTGGTCAGCACGGTGGGCTCGGGCGACGCGTTCCTGGCCGGCTTCGTCGCCGGCCAGTTCTCACACTCAGATCCCGGCGACTCCCTGCGCTACGGCCTTGCCTGCGGGGCCGCCAACACGCAGCAGTACGGCGCCGGCGTGCTCGACCCCGACGAAGTCGACGCCCTGCTGGCCACCACGACGGTCGACGAGATCCGCGTCGTCGCCACCGCCTGACGGTCCGCCCCGCGGCGGCCGCCGGCGATCCGCCTGCCCGCGGGCGGGCAACGCCGTCGAGTCGGCTCCGCCGGATTTCCTTGAACCGCCGCGCGCCGCGGTGGTAGCATCGCTGCCAAGGTGCGACAGACCCGGACGCCACGCAGAGCATCGACACTTTTCTCAGGCCTCGCCGCCATCAGGCGCGCGGGCCTTTCGTTTACCCGGGCGAACCCCAACCCCTAGACGGAGGCGGGCATGGAAGTAGAGATCGGGCGGGGTAAGAAAGGCCGCCGGGCGTACGGCTTCGACGACATCGCGATCGTCCCCAGCCGGCGGACCCGCGACGCCGAAGACGTCGACATCAGCTGGAAGCTGGGTCCGTTCACGCTGCCGCTGCCGTGTCTCGCGTCGGCCATGGACGGCGTCGTCGACCCGGCCTTTGCGATCGCCATGGGCAAACTCGGCGGCCTCGCCGTGCTGAACCTCGAGGGCGTGCAGACCCGCTACGACAACGCCGCCGAGCAGCTCGACCGCATCGCCGCGCTGCCCAAAGAAACGGCGACCCGTACCATGCAGGACATCTACCGGGAGCCCATCAAAGACGAGCTCGTCGCCCGGCGCATCAAGGAGATCAAGGACGGCGGCGTTCTGGCGGCCGCCTCGCTCACTCCGCAGCGCGTCGAGCAGTACTACCAGATCGCGCTCGACGCCGGCCTCGACGTGCTCGTCATCCAGGGCACCGTCATCTCGGCCGAACACGTCTCGAGCAAGGTCACGCCGCTCAACATCAAGGAGTTCATCGCCGACTGCCCCGTGCCCGTGATCGTGGGCGGCGTCGCCTCGTATGCGACCACGCTGCACCTCATGCGTACCGGCGCGATCGGCGTGCTGGTCGGCGTCGGCCCGGGTCACGCCTGCACCACGCGCGGCGTGCTGGGCATCGGCGTGCCGCAGGCGACGGCCATCGCCGACGCCGCCGCCGCCCGCATTCAGCACCTGCTCGAGACGGGCACCTACTGCAACGTCATCGCCGACGGCGGCATGCGCACCGGCGGCGACATCTCCAAGGCCGTCGCCCTGGGCGCCGACGCTGTGATGATCGGCTCGCCGCTGGCGGCGGCCAGCGAAGCGCCGGGCCGCGGCTACCACTGGGGCATGGCCACGTTCCACCCCGAGCTGCCGCGCGGCACGCGCGTCAAGGCCGGCGTCAAAGGCACCCTCAAAGAGATCCTCGCCGGACCCGCGCACGAAAACGACGGCACCCTCAACCTCTTCGGAGCGCTGCGCACAAGCATGGCGACCTGCGGTTACGACACCATCCAGTCGTTCCAGAAGGCCGAGGTCATGGTCGCGCCCGCGCTCATGACCGAGGGCAAGAAGCTGCAGAAGGAGCAGGACGTGGGGATGGGGTGACCGCGGCCCCGCCCCGGAAACGACTGCAGCGACCGCCAGCCGCGACAAGAAGGATGACAGCGTGACCGACGCGACCGCTCCCGAGCATCGTCCCCACGAGACCCCGGCGCACATCGACGAGGCGGCCGGTTACGACACGGTCCTCGTGCTCGACTTCGGGGCCCAGTACGGCCAGCTCATCGCCCGCCGCGTGCGCGAGTGCCACGTCTACTCGCAGCTCATCCCGTTCGACGCGCCGCTCGACGAGATCCGGGCGCGCCGCCCGCGCGGCCTGATCCTCTCGGGCGGCCCCATGAGCGTGTACGTCGACGACGCGCCGCGCCCCGACCCGGCGCTCTTCGACCTGGGCGTGCCGGTGCTGGGTATCTGCTACGGCGCCCAGCTCATGGCCCTCGAGCTGGGCGGCACCGTCACGCGCACCGGCGCCAGCGAGTTCGGCAAGACGCGGTTGTGTGTCGCGGAGCACGGCACGATGCTGGCGGGGCTCGACGACACCGAGCAGTGCTGGATGAGCCACCGCGACTGCATCACCGCCCCTCCCGACGGCTTCGTCACACTGGCCCGCAGCGACGGGGCGCCGATCGCCGCCATGGAGGACCGCGCCCGCGGCCTGTTCGCCGTGCAGTTCCACCCCGAGGTCGTCCATACGCCGCGCGGCATGGACGTACTGGGCAACTTTCTCTACCAGGCCTGTGGCTGCGGCCCCACCTGGACACCCGCCTCGATCATCGAGGAGCAGGTGGCCCGCATCCGCGCCCAGGTCGGACCGCACGACAGGGCCGTGCTGGGGCTGTCGGGCGGCGTCGATTCGACCGTGGCCGCCGTGCTGGTCCACAAGGCGATCGGCGACCGCCTCGTCTGCGTGTTCATCGACCAGGGCATGATGCGCGAAAGCGAGGCCGAGCACGTCGTCGAGATGTTCACCGAGCACCTCAAGATCCCGCTGATCGCGGTCGACGCCCGGCGCCGGTTCCTCGACAGGCTCGTGGGGGTCACCGACCCGGAGCGCAAGCGCAAGATCATCGGCGAAGAGTTCATCCGCTGCTTCGAAGAGGAGTCGCGCAAGCTCACCGACGCGAAGTTCCTTGTGCAGGGCACCCTCTACAGCGACGTGATCGAGAGCGGCACCCGCCAGGCCGCCAAGATCAAGAGCCACCACAACGTCGGCGGGCTGCCCGAGAAGATGGGCTTCGAGCTGGTCGAGCCGCTGCGCCTGCTGTTCAAAGACGAGGTGCGGGCCGTCGGCGAGCAGCTCGGCCTGCCCGAGCGCATCGTCTGGCGCCAGCCCTTCCCGGGCCCGGGCCTGGGCATCCGCATCATCGGCGAGGTCACCGCCGAGCGGGTCGACATTCTGCAGCGCGCCGACGCCATTCTGCAGGAAGAGGTCAAGAACGCCGGCCTCTACCGTGAGCTGTGGCAGTGCTTTGCCATCCTGCCGGTGATCCGCTCGGTCGGTGTGCAGGGCGACGAGCGCACCTACGCCTACCCCATAGCCATCCGCGCCGTGCGCAGCGACGACGCCATGACGGCCGACTGGGCGCGCCTGCCGTACGAGCTGCTCGAAACAGTCTCCTCGCGGATCATCAACGAGGTGCCCGAGGTCAACCGCGTCGTCTACGACGTCTCGAGCAAGCCGCCGAGCACCATCGAGTGGGAGTAGGAGGGGCGCGGCGGCGCTCCGGGCCGCCGCTCAGCCCGGCGGGCCCACCATCGCGTCGCGCAGCCGCCGGTACCAGGCGCCCGAGGCGAGGGCCAGGGTGACCGCGGGGTTGCCCAGGTAGGACACCTCGACGCCGGGGAGCTGCAGGTAGTGCCGCGGCCGCGCCTGGCGCAGCACGCGCGGCGCGCGGTCGAGCGAGACGATGCGCTCCGTACCGGTGCGCTGGCTGCCGTACCACACGAACAGGCGGCTGGGGCGGACGTCGAGCCCGACGAGCGGGCCGACCTGCAAGACGATCTGGCGCTCGACGCCACGCTCCAGCTCGGTCGACTGTCTGGTGAGTGCCATGGCTACATGCCGTCCTTCATCGTCAGTTCGGGGGCAGTGTTCCCCGCTCGATCGAGTCGATGTACACGCTCAGCAGCACCACGTCGGCGAGAAAGCTGATGCTGCCCCAGACTAGCACGTGTATGAGGACGGTGGGACCCAGGTCGGCCGCGCTGCCGGCATCGCCGGGCAGCAGCTGCCAGAGGATCAGGGAGACCTCGAAGAGGCAGAACAGGACGAGCAGCGAGACGAAGGCGTTGGCGGCGAAGGTGCGCACGGAGCGCACGAGCGCGGCTACGACGCCGACGTTGCTGGCCACGATCGCGTATTCGGCGTAGAGCAGCGGCACGTAGACGATCGTCTGGACGGCAAACACGAGCAGGAGCAACCCCGTCGCGCCCAGACGGTCGCCCATCGCGCCCTGCAGCGCGCCGATCCCCCACGAGACCGCGGCGACCAGCGCCAGCAGTGCGAAGAGCCTCGAGAACTGCCGGGCGTCGCGCGGGCCCCAGTGCAGCCGGCCGAGCAGCGAGCGCAGGTAGCCGGCGGTGAAGAAGGCCGACACGAGCAGGTAGGCGACAGCGACCGCGATCACGCCCCAGCCGCGGCCGGCGACCGCGTCGCCGGCGACGCTGTTGTTGGTGTGGAGCAGCGTCGCCAGGGAGCGGTGCCGAAACAGCCAGCCCGTCGCCAAAGGAGCGCCGAAGTCGAGCACGCCGAGGCCGATGGCGAAGAAGACCAGGAATTCCTTGGCGCGCAGGAGCCGGCCGATGCGCTGGAGCAGCGCGGGGCGCGCGTTCGTCTGCATGGCCGGGGAGTATACACTAACAGGCAGCATGAGCAGTTCCCTCCGTACAACCTCACGTCGCTGTCCGCCGGCGCTGGCCTTCGTGGCGGCGCTCGTCACCCTGGTGGCGCTGGCGGCGGGGCGGCCG
>PLTW01000127.1 GCA_003164655.1 Actinomycetota bacterium | reverse complement strand
TCGCCCTGGGCGCCGAAGACCGTGACGGTGAAGTAGTTCGCGTAATCGGTCCAAACGCCGGTGTCTTTGTTCTTGACGCGGTCGTTCACGGCGACGCGCAAGGTGCAGACGGTGGTTGAGCCGGCCTGGCGGGTCTCGGGGTCGCGGGTGAGGTTGCCGACTAAGGTGACGCGGTTGATGGCGGTCATGATGAGACTCCTGTAGTTGTTTGAGTAGCTGTCCGGAGCCATGGCAGCACCTTCGCCCAGAAACGGCCCCCCTTTGGTAGAACACGCAAGCCCCACGTCGTTCTCAGGCACGATTTGGCTGATTTCTCGCACGCAGAGCGACGTAGGTTGAAAAGGTGCTGCCATGAAAGAAAATACCTGTAAATACTGGGTAATTGGGGTGCTGCCAGGGTGCTGCCATGAGCCCGCAAGGGTGCTACCAGTTGTGCTGCCAGTGCTGCCGTAAAGCCGTGCTTTTGCTTGTGGCAGCACCCCCGGTGCTGCCATCTTTCAGCCCTCATCGGAGTCTCCGTCGGAGAGTCCGCAGCGTTCGATCACCTGCGCGGACAGCTCGACCGAAAGAGCGTGGTAGCGTGCGGTCAAGCGGTGGCGCTTGCCGTTCGCTGGAGAATCTTTGGTCGCCTTCGAGACGCCTTTGCCGTCGGTGCCCAAGGCCTTGCGCTGCAGACGAATCGACTCCGCCGAACCAAGCCGCCGCTCACGATCGCTGAGGTTGCGCTGCTCGTTCCACCAGTCGCTCAGCAGTGCCTCGGAAAACCAGACAATCCCGGTCTGTCGATCGTGAAAGGCGGGCGGACCATCCAGTGCCGAGGCGGGCAGGTTCTTGGCGCGCAGTGCCCTGGGGATCATCGCGAAGGTCAGCACGTTCTCGTCGCCGACGCGCTGCTGTGCGGCGATCCAGTCCTCCACGCGGCGAAAGTGGCTCGGGTCGCCGGTGAGATCAGAAAGCACCAGGGCGCCGACCCGCAGGACGGCCATCTTGTCGGCCTCGCGCGCCACGCGGTCGTCACGCTGCTCGCGAAACTGATCGACGTAATGAGCCCGCTGCAGCACGAGCTGCACCACGTTGCCCGCCAAGACGGTGAAGTCGTTCTTGTGGGCCGTGCGCAGGTCCATAAGAGCGTCAAAACGGCTCCGTCCGTCACGCAGCGGACTCAGGCCGGCGGGCGAGGGCAGCTCGACCAAGAGGAAGCGGTCCATCATCGCTTTCTCTGCGTGGATGGGGCCGAGGTGCTCGCCCGAGATCATCACGGGAGCCACGAGCGCAGTCTTTGCCATATGCGTGTTGTCGGCGGCCATCTTGAGGCGCGAACCGCCCGAGGTGGCCTGGCGCAGCAGGTCGTAGATGGCGGCGGTGTTGCTGACGTCGTCGAGCCACACCGGTGCGTTGCGATGGGCGCCCATGCGGTCGCGCAGTGAGGCGGCGGTCAGCTCGCAGGGACCCTCGGCGTTACCCGTGATGAGCTGCAGTTGATCACCGAACGGCCCGCTGGTCTTCCCCGTGCCGGAGGAGCCTTCCAGGCCGAGGTCGGGGAAGTGCTTGGTGTAGCGGCGCAGCTCGTTGGCTAGCAGACAGGCTACAGACCAGGAGCCGACCACGCTGCAGACCGTCTCGTCGTGCATGGTGAGGAGTGCCTTCAGGACGGCCACGGCTTGCCCCTCGTTTCCGAGGCCGTAGCGATACGGAGCGCGGTTGGCCAGCATGGGGTGAGGCACGACGTCGAGATGCTGGGAGAAACCCCCGGCCGTGAGCACGCCCTCGTGGGTCAGAAAACCGACACCGTCGTGCCAGCCCAGGGCTTCCGCGGTCTTGTAGGTCGCAGCGTCTTGGGCATCGAGGAAGCGCAGCAGCCGGGCCGCCTCATGACGACCGTGCACTTCCCTTGGCGCCGGCACGATCGAACAGCCGTAGGCGGCCAGGACGACGCTGAGCTTCTGCAGATTGCCCAGTGCCGAGGCATCAAGCAGGACGCGACTGGTGGCCCCGTCTATGCGGACGAGTTCGGTGAGATAGCAGCGCCGGCCCTCGTCGTCGACGGTCACGCCCACCACGCGCGGGTCGAAGTTGGTCCAGGGCAGCAGACCGACGTCGTTGCGGCTGAGGTGGGCAAGCGAAAGGAGATGCGCACCGTCGGAGACGAGCCAGCCGTTGCGGTCACAGGGAACCTCGCCCACGGACTCGTCGCACGCTTGGGATGGCGGGTCGTATCTGGCCGAGCTTGCGACCTTGGCGCGCACCTGGCTTTCGGGCAGTGGCGGATCGCACTGTTCGGCGTTGCGCTCCAGCAACGCGGCCTCAATGGCTCCGTCTGAGAAACCGCGCTTACGCAAAGCGCAGGCATCGCGAAACAGGGTGTCGTCGCGTTCGCCCTTGGTGATGCGTGCCTCTTGTGGCCTGCCCGAACGGCCGCGGTCGTTGGTCTGCGCGGTGGCAGACTCGAGCCTCGTCGCCAGCGACTCGGGAATGGGCTTCGTGTGCTCGAACCCTTGGCCCTCAACCCACGCGTACCGCACGCCGCCGATCGCAGACGGCGGCAGCAGCACGTAGCCGCCCTCGGCCTTGACATCGACGCCGAAGCCAAAGCGATCGTTTCCCGAACCCACGTGACGGCCGTCGACTAGGTAATGAAGGTGGCACCCGCCAGAGGGCGTCGCGACTCTCGCCGTATCCCCAAAGTGATCGCCGAGCTCCTGCTCGACTGCCGACCAGCTCGCAGGTCCCGGTCGACCGTCCTTGTCGTCGATGTCGATGACGATCCGATCTGAGGCGCCGCAGTTCATGGCGATGTTGGCATCGGGCCAGCGCGCCCACCAGTCGCGGATCTGCTCAGGATCGCACGAGGCGTCGTTCAGGCCGTGATTCGTGCGGGGATGTTTGCCGGGCGACCCGCAGTCGAGCTTGCCGCAGGAACAGGCACTGGCGGAATCGGTGCTGTGTACGGGAAACACCTTGAGGCCGCGCTTCGCATAGGCAACCGCGACCTCGAGGAGGCAGGTCGCGCGGCCGGTATCCTGAGACGAGGTCGTGTTCAAACTGAGCTGTTGGGATTCTGGGCACACGGAATTTCTCAGAGCTCGTCGAGCACTCCCAACTGAAACAGAAAGCGCCGCGTTGGTATGCGAATCGCGCTTCCCAGTCGACAGTGGAAGATCTCGCCACGGGCCAGACACTTGTAGAAGCTCGAGCGTGACTGGCGTGTCCATGGCCATGCCTCGGCCGGTGTCAGGCTGGGCGGCATCGCTGCGAGTTCGGCCGCACTCACGCGCGCGCGCGGGCGCAGCAACTCGCTGAGGGTGTCTTGTCGTTCGTCCATGTCGATATCTCCGTGTCTTTGGGGTCTATGTTGGCCACTTCCGACCTATTCTGCCGAGGATTTCGACGTCCCTCAGCCTGTTCCTGCTAACACAGACGACTGATGTGGCTAGTCAAGACCAACCGTGCTAAGGTGTCGCTGACCGATTCACGCAACGCGAAGCGGAGGACCCGAAATGGCATTTGTGGCTCGGGTATACGCCGGCGGTTGGCTTGCAGTGGCCCGCACAGGCGACGAGCGCGAGATCAGGTTGCGGCTCGCGGACAATGCCAACGGCCGCCTGGCCATAGTCGAGTTGTGGCTGCTCGGACCTGCCGGACTGACGGGTTCAAGTCTCAGAGACCTGCCGCTGGGCCAGTGGGAGGCCAAGCTGAACTCGCCCACGATTGCCGCCGACATCCGCGAGCGTATAGGTGACAAAGGCCCGAGCCTCGAGGAAGTCCACGAATTTCGCGAGACGCTGGCGCCTGCCGTGCTTCCGGCCGTCGTGGAGCACGTTGGGGCACTCGATCGAGATCTCGTTGTGATCTTCCCGGCCGGGAGCCCTCGAGTGGGCGCTTGGCAGGTCGAGGAACGGCGCCCAGTCGCAGCACCGCAGCTCAAGCTCCAGATCCCAAAGGGCGGGAAACGACCCGATGACTTCTACGGCCGGGTGGCCGAAGCTTACAGCTGGCTTGCCGGTCGCAGTCGCCACCCTGCCGGCGACCTCGCCCGGGAGAACTCGGTCCCCGACACGACGGTTCACCGCTGGGTCAAAGAAGCCCGGCGCCGAGGCCTTCTCGGCGCCGGGAGACGCAAGCAAACGGGCGTCGAGGAGTAGGAAGGATCCCGTGAAGGGTTACACCCGCCATCGCGGCGAGGAGCGCGCCGGCTCGTGGGAGTACATCGTCGATACGGGGTTGGCCCATGCCCAGCGCTGCACCGGCTGCAATAAGCGCACCTGGGTCGATCGCAAGCTCAAGGAGAGCTGCCCCGCCTGCGGCGGCAAGCTCACCGAAACCGAGGAGCGCCGCCGCGCCGTGAAGGCCGGCTTTCGCACGCAGAAAGAAGCCCAGGCGGCGATGGCCAAGGTCATGGTCGCTGTCGAGGAGCAGAGCTACGTCGCCCCGGCCAAGATGCGCGTCCGCGAGTACCTCACCAAGGAGTGGCTGCCGGCGATCAAGTCGACGATCCGCCCGACCACTTACCGTAGCTACGAGCAGCACGTCTTGCACCACATCGTGCCGCACATCGGTTCACTGCGTCTCGACAAGGTAACGGGCGCGACCCTTAACGCGCTCTACGCCAAGCTCTCCATCGAGGGCAAGCGCGACGGCAAGACGGGCCTCTCCCCCATGACCGTGCACCACGTCCACGCCTGCCTGCACCGCGCCTTCAAAGACGCCGTGCGCTGGAACCGCCTCTTTCGTAACCCGGTCGATGCCGCCGACCCGCCCAAGGTGGCAGGCCCTGGCGGTCGCGAGATGAAGACCTGGAATGCCACCCAGGTGCGAGCCTTCCTGGAGGCGACGCGCAACGACCGCCTCCACGCCCTCTGGCGCCTGCTGGCGATGACCGGCATGCGCCGCGGTGAGGTGCTGGGGCTGAAGTGGGAGGACATCGACTTCGAGGCGGGACGACTTGCCGTGCGCCGCTCGCTCATCCCACTCGGGGGTGATGTCATCGTCTCTGAGCCCAAGACGGCCCGCGGCCGACGTTCGATCGCCCTGGATCCGGAGACGGTCGAGGTGCTCAAGGCCCAGGCCGCCTTGCAGCTTGCCGAACAGCAGAAATGGGGCGAGGCCTGGACCGACTCGGGCTACATCTGCACCAAGGAAGACGGCACGCCCTACCACCCCGAGGTCGTCAGCCGCTACTTCAGGCACGCGGTCAAGGAAGCCAAGCTACCGACGATCCGCCCCCACGACCTGCGCCACACGCACGCCACCCTGGCCCTGCGAGCGGGCATCCACCCCAAGGTCGTCTCCGAGCGCCTCGGGCACGCGACCGTCTCGATCACATTGGACACCTACTCGCACGCCATCCCGGCGATGCAGGAAGAGGCGGCGACGCTGATCGCGGGGCTGGTGTTCGCGGGAAGGTAGGGCTTCTGCAGCAGTATCCCGGGCGCTGCTTGCAACAGATCGAGAGGCCCCGAGAACCCAGTCTGAGTCGTTTCCACGCTCGAGCTGGCGTTCACGCCGCCCGAGCATAGGTGGCCAGGATCGCGCCCGTGCTCGTGACCTGGCTGTCGGCGAGCCGCAGCGCCCTCAACAGGCCATCCTCGCCAAAGACGCGCTTGCCGCCGCCCACGATGACCGGGTCGATCACCAGCCTGAGCTCGTCGACCAAGTCGTGCTCGATCAGCGTGCGTACCAGCTCCGTACTGCCGAACACATGCAAGTCGCCGCCGTCCTCGCCCTTGAGCGCCGCCACGGCCTGGACGACATCGCCCGCAAGAAGCGTCGAGTTGTGCCAGCCCAGGGGCGCGCTCAGCGTCCTTGAGGCGACGTACTTGGGCTTGCCGTTGAGCGGTTCCGCCACAACCTGTTGCTCCGCAGAGGCCTTTGGCCAGTAGGCTGCGAAGATCTCGTAGGTGCGGCGGCCGAGCAGGAAGCCGCCCGCCTCGACGATATTGTGCAGCACCCAGCTCTGCGCGAGCTCGTCATCCGCGTGGCGCATGTGCCAGCCGCCGTGGACGAAGCCGCCGCTCGTATCCTCGTCGGCGCCGCCCGGCGCCTGCGCGACTCCGTCGAGGGTCATGAACTCATTGACGATAACCTTGCGCATCTCGGCGGCCTCCGGGTAGTTGTTCCGTCCGTCCAGCCCGGTTTGGACGGGGCGCCGCCACGCCAAACCGTTCGGCTGCGCGCCCGGCCCCACAGGTCCGCACAGGCTGTCCCGCGAGGAGGCGGCTCAGCTGATCGCGGGACAGGTGTTCGCGGCGACGGAGACGAATCCGCTGCCGCCCCTACCCCTGGTAGCCCTCAGGCCACTGCTGCAGCCCCCAGAGGTTACCGTCGGGGTCGCTGAACCAGGCGTACTTGACGCCCCCGATGTCGCTGACTTCGCCGACCTCGATACCGCGCGCGACGAGCGCGCCGCGTGCCGCCTGGATGTCCTGCACCACCAGATGCAGTCCCTTGACCGAGCCCGGCTGCATGTCGGTGATCGGCCCCATACCGGTGCCGAAGACGATCGCACAGGCCGAGCCCGGCGGCGTGAACTGCACGACGCGCATCGCGTCCGTCACCTGCGTGTCGTGCAGATTGCCGAACCCCGCCTGCTGATAGAAGGCCTTGGCGCGCTCGACATCAGAGACGGGTACTGGAACGAGCTCGAGCCGCATCTCCGGCACAGCAGGTAGATCCGCTTCATTCGTCATGAGGTCGCTCTCCTTGCTTCGTGATCTGCATGCCGATCGCCGTGGGCCGGCTTGCTGCCGGTCGCCCACGGCACGTCCAAGGTCCATATTCCCACTCTGCGCAGAGGTGCTCCCACCGCCGGTGAGGAATCGGGGGAGCGTGGGCCAGGCGACTGGGCGATCGACGGCGGCATCGGCGGCGCCGGAAACCGAAGACGGGGGTCCGGCCACCCTTAACGAATGGTCTAACGAGACCTGGCACCGGCAGAAGCAGCTTCGCATGGCTGTGTGGGAGCCGCCGACGAGGCGCTCGACTGCGCGGCAAAGAGCCGCGTCGCCAGCGGACAGGCACCCTACCGTACCCGCCGAGACCGTTTCGTGTTCGCCTGTCCTGGCGCGTGGTCACGCGTCGCGCCGGAGTTTCGTCGGCAAAATGTCGGCATTGGGGCCTTACGAGGGGAATCGGCGAACAGAGAATATGCCGATTAGCAGGAGTTTTCTTGGAGGCGGCGACCGGAGTCGAACCGGTGATTAAGGTTTTGCAGACCTCTGCCTTACCACTTGGCTACGCCGCCCCGGCGCGACGGGCGGCGGCGAGCCGGCGGAGCCGACGAGCCGCACCCCCGCGACACGAAAGGCAGAAGCGACCGAGCCGTCCGGCTCATGGCCTCTGCCTCAGGTGAAGAGTTCTGGAGCGGGTGAAGGGACTCGAACCCTCGACCTTCTGCATGGCAAGCAGACGCTCTAGCCAACTGAGCTACACCCGCGCAGACGGGTAGTGTACACGACGGCGGCAGGCGCTCGCAAATCGGCCCCAGCCGCACGCGGCGCCGTTGCGGATCGGCACAGACCGGACTACGGCAAGGCCGGCGGCCAGCGGCGGCTACCGGACGACGGCGACGGCGGCGGCTACCTGACGGCGGCGTCGAGGGCCTCGTTGACGAGGCGGTCGGCCCGTGCGTTCTCTTCGCGGCGGATGCACTTGATCTCGACCTCCTGGAACTGTTCCAGGAGGGCGGTCGCCTGCGCGTGATAGCCGCGCATGTTGGCGTCCTTGACCTTGTAGCGCCCGGTGAGCTGCCGGCACACGAGCTCGCTGTCGGAGTGCACCGTCAACTTGCGGATCCGGCGGTCGAGGGCCAGCTCGAGGCCGGCGATCAACGCCTGGTATTCGGCCACGTTGTTGGTGGCAATGCCGATCGTGTCGGAGAACTCCTCTTGCAGCTCGCCGGCGGCGCTTACGAGCCGGCCGCCGATCGCCGACGGACCCGGGTTGCCCCGCGAGCCGCCGTCGACGTAGAGCAGCATGTGGTCGTCGGCGTGGTGGTGCAGGTGAGCCAGGTCGCTCATGGTCTCCTCGATCTCGCCGCTCAGCGCGAGCCGGCGCCAGAGGCGGCGGGGCTGCTCCAGGAACGTCACGGTCACCTTGTCGCGGCGCAGCGCCTCGGCGAGCTGTGCCGACCAGTGCCGCAGAGCGTAGCCCTCGGCGACCTCGTGCGGCACATCGACGAGCGCGAGCCCCAGGCGGTCGGCCCGGTCGGCGTCGTGGTACTTGATATCGCCGGTCAAAAGAGCCCCCACGCCCGCCGCGGCGGCGGCGTCGATCAGCGCGGCGCCCGAGCCGGGCAGCACTCCGACCTTCTCGATCACGCGCGACCCGTCGCCGGTAAAGCGGATGGCCGTCATGCCGAACAGTCCGGCGGCCTCGGCGGCGAGCTCTTCGAGTGTCCACGGGGCGCCCAGATAGCCGATACGCCCCAGGCCCACGGTCCGCACCTCGTCCTCGACAGGATAGACGTCGAAGGCCGGTTCTTCGTAAGAGTGGGCCGCGAGGTACGCGTCGGTCACCCGGCGGCGCAGAGCCCGCGGGAACACCACCTCGATGCGCAGCTCACCGGTGCGCTGCTCGACGCCCACATCGCCGATGCTCGGGTGGGCGCGCTCGCCAGGCTGGAACGTGCCCACGCCCGGAATGGCAAACGAACAGTGGACGTACTCGCCAATTGCGCCGGCGCCGGCGGCGAAGACCGCCGCGCGCACCTCGTCGAGGTCGTTTTCGGGTACGAACCCGACCAGCTTGAACCAGTCCATGCGGGCCGGCGCGAGCGGCGTGACACCCTCGAGGTTGAGGGCCCCACAGATGATGTCGGCGAGGCCGCCGTGCGCCTTGTCGACGTTGGTATGCGCGGCGATGACGGCGACGCCCTTGCTGGCGGCGCGCAGGACGAGGCCGCCCGCAAAGGAATCGGCCGTGACCGCGGCGAGCGGGTCGCGCACGAGCGGGTGATGGACGAGCAGCGCCTGGCAGTCGCGGCGCGCCGCCTCGTCGAGGGCCGCGACGGTGGGGTCGAGGGCGACCAGCAGCGACCGCACGTCGGCCTCACGATCGCCGACCTGCAGGCCCACGCTATCCCAGGGTTCAGCAAGCTCGAAGGGGGCGATCAGATCGACGGCGGCAAGGACTGCGGTGAGTTGCATGGCGGGAGTCTACCACCGCGAGAACGGGGCGCGCCGGGCGCGGCCGTGACGGGCCGGCGACTCCGCCCGGCGCGGCCGGCCTGCGCCTCGACCCTTTAGTCAGGCGTCGTGGGCTACAATCGATCGGTCACGACGCGGCGGCCCACCGCAAGCGGGCGGCGCGCAGCCCAGGCGCAAGGGAGACCGGTGTGAGGAGATGGCTGATAGCGGCGGCGGCCGTGGCGGCGCTGGCCGTGGCCGGCGCCGGCGCGTGGGCGGTCCTCGATCGCGGCGCCGGGGGCGGCGCAGCCGCCCCCGGCGCCGCGACCAGTCCCACGGCGAGCGCCTCGCCGTCGCTCGGCGCGTCGCCGGTGGCCACACCGTCGGCCCGCCCCTCGCCGCAGATGGCGCTCATCCCCCTGCCGCCCCGAGTCGGGCGCTTCGTCGCCGCCGCGGCTCCCCGGCTGGTCGCCGGGCCCCGCCGCAAGCTGGTGCCGATCCTCATGTACCACTTGATCGGCACACCGCGGAGAGGCGTGCCCTACCCCGACCTGTTCGTCTCTACGGCCGACTTTGCGGCCCAGATGCGCTATCTGGAGGCTCACGGCTTCACCGCCGTGACGCTCACGCAGCTCGCTGCGTTCTGGCGTGGCGCCGGCGAACTGCCGGCCAGGCCGGTCGCACTCACCTTCGACGACGGCTATCGCAGCGACTGGCGAGTGGCCGCTCCCATTCTGCAGCGTATCGGCTGGCCCGGGGTGCTCGATCTCTGCCTGAACGCGGTGCGTCCTCACGGCGACCTGCCGACGCCGCTCGTGCATGGGCTCGTGCGCGCCGGCTGGGAGATCGACGACCACACCCTCACCCACCACGACCTCACAACGCTCGACGCCGCCGGCCGGCACCGCGAGATCGTCGTGTCGCGCGCCGTGCTGCGGGCGCTGACCGGCCAGCCGGTCTCGTTCTTCTGCTATCCGGCCGGCAGATACGACGCCGCCGTGATCGCCGTCGTGAAGGCCGCCGGTTTCACGGGGGCGACCACGACGAACGAGGGCCTCGCCGCATCGAGAGACCTGTTCACGCTGGCCCGCATCAGAGTGCATCGCGACATGAGTCTGGCGAACTTCGCCAAGGCGCTGGCGCCCTGACCGCCCTCGGCGGATACGCTCCGCGCGACCCCGGACCCGCGGGAGGGCCGCCGGCATGTCGATGAGGCCGCGGCGGCTGAACACGGCCATCGCCGCGCTGTTCATGATCGGCGCGACCGGTTTTGCCCTCGGCGCCGTGCCGGCGTACGCGACGGCGGTCGGCGCCGTGGCCGACGCGGTGACGTTCTTCGCCGCCTCGATCTTCTTTACCGTGGCGTCGTTCGGGCAGCTGGTGCAGAGCCAGAGCCCGGCCATGGCGGCGACCGGCACGGCCCGCGACGACCGCCGGCAAGCCGTGCGTTGGTATGCCTTCCTGCCCCACGACAAGGCCTGGCTGGCGGCGGCCACGCAGTTTCCCGGCACGCTGTTCTTCAACGCGACCACCTTCCTGGCCATGGCACAGGGCCTGTCGGCCACGCGCTACGACAGGGTCGTGTGGCGGCCCGACTTCTACGGCTCGATCCTGTTTCTGGTGTCGAGCACGTATGCCATCGTGGCGCTGGGGCGGTTCCTGTCGTGGCGGCCGCGGGCGGCAGGCTGGCGCATTGCCTGGCTCAACATGGCGGGCTCGATCGCTTTCATGGCGTCGGCCCTCGCGGCGTTCGTGCTGCCCCGGACGGACACGGCCGTCAGCCTCGCCTGGGCCAACGGCGGCACCTTCGTCGGCGCCGTCTGCTTCTTCGCCGGCGCCTGGCTCACCGTCCCGGCCTTCCGGCCGGTCGTCCGGCCGGCGACCGGGCGCAGCCGCGTCTGACCGCCCGGCAGCCGCCGGGCGCGCCGCAGCCGCACGGCCGGCGCCGTTAAGCAACCTGAGTTGACACTTCAGATGTTGTCAACTAAGGTTGCTTCATGTCGTCCATGGACATGCCAGACCCGCACAACCCTGCCGACGGCCTCGCCGCCGCCGTCGCCCTGCGCCGCCTCGCCGACCTGCTCGAGGCCGCCCAGGTCGAGCAGGCCCTGCGTGCGGGCTGGAGCTGGAGCGAGGTCGCCGAGGCGCTCGACGTCACCCGCCAGGCGGTCCACAAGAAATACGCCAGCCGGGTAGCCGCCGCCGGCGTCGAGACAAGGAGGCGAAGTGGGTAAGCCCTCGACACTGGACGTGCGCGAGATCGTCGCCCTGGCGCGCACCGAGGCGCGCACTCTGGGAAGCGCGCGCATCGAAGCCGAGCACCTGCTGCTCGCCCTGGCCTTGCGGCCGCAGCTGTCGGCCGGGCGCCTGCTGAACGCGGAAGGACTCAGCCCCGAGGCGATCCGCGAAGCTCTCGATCTGGAGTTCGCGCACAGTCTGGGAACGGTCGGTATCTCGTTGCACGGCTTCTCGCTGCCCGATACGCGACTGTCCTTTCTGGGCGGACTGCCCTTTGCCCAGTCCGCCAGACTCGCCTTTCAGCGGGCCATCAAAGCTCGAACAGGGCAGCGCACCAGAGGGCTCGACTCGCTCCACCTGCTGATCGGCATCCTGAGCGCCGAGGGCGGCACCCTGGCGCGGGCTCTGACCCTGATCGAGGTCGACCGCGGCGCCCTCATGGCTCAGGCGCGACGGGGCCTCGAACGCGCCGCATGACACCGGATCGTTCGAGTACGCCCGCATCGAGCTCTTCCCCGGCCTGATCGACAAGCTCTGGCAGCGCGTCTACAGCGTGCGGCCGAGAGCGAACCCCGCCTTCACGGCGTCGAACACGCGGCCGACCGAGAACGAGTCGCCGATGTTGTACACCTCGGGGGCGACGTGACGCCGAACGCACTCGTCGTGAAGACCCGCCGCCGGCGCCAGACCGGTGGCCAGGACCACTACGTCGGCGGCGATCGTCTCGGCGATGTCGTGCACGCGGATCGCGCCGGCCAGAGGGCTGCGGACGTTGGCCGGCAGCAGCGGCGCCCAGGTGACGTAGGGGTCGGGCACCGTGGGCGAGACGTTGCGCACGACCACCACTGCCCTATCGTCGATCGACCGCAGGCGGGTGCAGTTGAGCAGCCGTACGCCGCGCGCTTCGAGGTAGTGCAGAAGGTAGCCGCGATTGGCCGTGCAGTTGCCCACCATGAACTGGGGCAGCATCTCGACGATCGTCACCTGCTTGTCGTGCTCTGCGGCCAGCCAGAAGGCGACCTCGCAGCCCACGGCGCCGCCGCCGACCACCACGACCCGCCGGGCGCCGGCGGCGAGAACGGGCCGGCGCAACAGGTCGATGGCCGACACCACATGGGGGCCGTCGATGCCCTCGATGGGGGGACGCCGCAGCTCGCCGCCGGTGCACGTCACGACCGTGTCGAAGGCCTCTGCTTCGAGCTGCCCGGCCGCTGCCGCAGCTCCCAGTCGAATCTCCATGTCGTACTGCCGCGCGGCGCGCTCCAGCGAGCCTTCGAGGTAGCGCAGGTAGTTGGCGACGTCGAGCTTGGCGCGCGGCACCGAGCCGGGTACCAGCATGCCGCCGGGTCGGTCCTCCCGTTCGAACACCGTGACCCGATGGCCGCGACGCGCGGCGGCGCAGGCACAGGCGATACCGGTCGGGCCGGCCCCCACCACGGCGATCCGCCGGGGCTGCGCGACGGCCGGCAGTTCGGGGGCAAAGACGTCTTCGAACCCGGTGCGCGGGTTCACGGCACACTGCGGATGGCCGCCCTCGACGAACTCCTGGACGCAGCCTTCCTGATCGCCGATGCAGGGCACGATCTCGTCGATGCGGCCGGCGTAGGCCTTGAGCGGCCACTGCGGGTCGGTGAGCAACGGGCGGCCGAGCATGACCAGGTCGCAGGCCTCGTCGCGCAGCGCCTGCTCGCACAGGTCGGGGTTGCCCAGCTTGCCGACGGCGGCGACCGGCACCTCGAGGCCGGCGTTGGTCGTGACGCCGTGGGCCCGCAGGTACTCGCGGGCGACGCGCGCCACGTCGAGAAAACAGCCGGGCGGCATGAAGGTCGGCGGGTGGGGCAGCCACCAGTTGTCGTAGCAGCCAAGATCGACGTCGAAGGCGTCGACTCCCGCCTTGACCAGGTTCGCCATGAATCCGAGTGTCATCTCGACCGTGCGCTCCCGGGCGAAGCGCCGCAGTCCGGCGACCGTCCTCAGGCGCTCGCCGTAGGTCTCATCGAGGGCGGTCGTGAGATCGAGTCGGTACATGATCGGGTAGTGGTCGCCGGTGCGCCGGCGGATCTCGGCGACGAGCTCCACACCGAACCGCTGCCAGTCGGCGTAGCGGCCGAACCGGCGCCGGTTGAAGGCCGGGCTGGTGAGCTGGTCGAGCAGGTAGCCTTCGTGGCCGTGCAGGTAGACACCGTCGATCTGCATGGCCTTGGCGTCGGCGGCGGCCTGACCCGCGGCCTTGATGATCGTGCGGCACTCGTGGCCCGACAGCGGGCGGCACGGGAGGGCCGGAGTGTAGAAGTTCGGGTTCCACGACGCCGACACGGGCAGGCGGTGCTTGGTGAGCAGGCATTCGGGCGAACCGACACGACCCAGCCCGGCCGTGAGCTGTACGAAGAACCGGGCGCCGAACGAGTGGCAGGCGGCGGCGATGTCGCGCCAGCCGGAAAAGACCGTACGCGAGCGGTCGAGTCGTGGAAAGTACGACAAGCCGCCCCGCTCGGTGACCGTGGGGTCGACCTTCTGACCCACGGGGATCAGGCCCGACGTCAGCAGGCCGGCGCCGCCCCGGGCCCGTTCGGCGAAGTAGCGCACCATGCGGTCGCTGGGCCGGCCCGTTTCGTCGGCGACCGAGATGTTGCCCATGGGCGCCATGACGACGCGATTCTTGAGCGTGACGCCGTTGATCTGGATGGGCGAGAAGAGATGCTCGAAGGGATAGAGCTCGCCGCTCAGGCGGCCTTGCGCCAATCGATCGTCGCGCAGAAACCAGGAGCCGTACTCCTCGGTCAGGCGCCCGATCATCTCTGTAGTGTCTCGATCCATTCTCCGCGACCCTCGCGGGCAGCGTACGCGACGCCGCGCCACGCAACAAGGTCGGCCGCTCGGCGGAGCCGGTCGACCGGTCCGCCGAAACGTCTGGTATCGTACGGATGTCAGGGGCGACAATGAGGGGGATCTCATGAAGCGACGCACCGTCCTCGCCGCGACAGCACTCTGCCTGCTGCTCTGGGCCGCACCGGGCGCGGCGGCAACGTCGGCGCTCCCCAAATCCGCGGCGGCATCGACAGGGGCGTCCCCCAAAGCCGCGACCCGGGTCTCGACGCCGGCCCCACGCCACGTTTCGACGCCGGCCCCCCGCCCGACCCCGGCGGCCGGCGCGCCGAAGCGTGCCGCCTGGACGTTTGCCGTCTATGCCAACGAAGACAACGACCTCGAGTACACCTGGCAGCAGTTCACCCTGCGCGCCCTGCGGGCGCTGCCCGCCAACGCCGCCGTGAACGTGGTCGTCATGGTCGACTGGCGCAGCGCCGGAAAGGGCGTCCAGCTGCTGCGGTTCTCGGGCCGCCGGGTGACGGCGGTGGCGAGCTGGCCCGACAAGGACTTCGGCGCGGGCGCCACGTTCGCGTGGTTCCTCGAGCAGGTCACCAGGCGCTATCCGGCCGATCACCTCGCCGTCGATATCTGCGATCACGGCTACGGCTGGCGCTACGTCTCCTACGACGCCACCTCGAACGACGACATCACCATGCCGGAGCTGCGCAGCGCCATCCGCCGCGCCGCCACGCCCATCGACCTCCTCTGCTTCGACGCCTGCAACATGGCCAACATCGAGGCCGTCCACGAGATCGGCGACACGGGCCTCGTGCGCTACGTGGTCGGCTCCGAGGAGACGATCGACCAGGACGGCATCCCCTACGGCGGCGCCCTGCGCCCGCTCCTCACCGACCCGAGCCGCACGCCCCGGCAGGTCGCCGGCGACATGGTGAGCGCCTGGCAGATGTACTACCGTCCCTTGCGCTGCTTCGACTGGGTGAGCCTGTCGGCGCTCGACGTCGGCCGCGTCATGCAGGCCCAGACCGACATCACCGCCTGGGTCGCCCGGCTGCGCGCCGATCTGCCACGGTACAGACCGCGGTACGCCGCCGATCTCCACCACAGCATCTACGCCTGGGACGAATGGTACGTCGACCTCGCCGACGTCGCCGGACATGTGGCGGCCGACCCGGCGATCACCGACCCGACACTCAAGCGGCTGTCGGCCACGGTCGCCGGCGACGTCTCCGCCGCCGTGGTGGCGCTGTGGAGCGGCTCCTACGCAAGCAGCTTCAAAGGCTTGACCATCTGGTGGGCCACCGGCAGCGACTGGCGCGGCGACCACCAGACCTACGATCGCCAGATCGACTTCGCCCGCCAGACCGGCTGGTATGAGTTTCTCAAGGCCTACAACGCCGGGCATCTGCCCGGTCCGTCCCAGGCTCCCAACCCCGACCTCCGGCGGGCCGCCTACGGACTGACCGACATCGCCTTCGCCGATGCCGACCACGGCTGGGCCACCGGCTACGACAACCTCACCAGCCAGGCGGTCATCCTGCGCACCGTCGATGGCGGCCGCCACTGGACGACCAGGAGCCCGGCCTCGTGGGATACGTACATGACGAGCTCGCTCGCGCTGCTCGATACCCGGCGGGTGTGGGCGGTCGGCAGCGAAGGCGACTCGGAGAGCGCCATCGTCAAGACGACCGATGGCGGCGGCCACTGGAACTGGCAGGACAGCGGCACCGTCCAGTATCTGGAAGGAGTCGACTTCGTCGACGCCTTCCACGGCTGGCTGGTCGGCAGCCGTGGCACGCTCCTGCGCACCACCGACGGCGGCCGCGCCTGGACCGGCGCGCGCGGCGTCGCCGACGCCGATCTGTGGTCGGTCGACTTCGCCGACGCCACGAACGGCTGGATCACCGGTGGCGACGGCGCCACGTCGACCGGTTTCATCAGACACACCTCCGACGGCGGCGCGACCTGGACCACGCAGGCCACCGTCGCCGGTTCGGTGATCTACAAGATCCGCGCCCTGAGCGACACCCAGGCGTGGGCCGTCGGCGGCAGCCCGGTGGCCGGCGCCGGCGTCATTCTGCACACGGCCGACGGCGGCGCAACCTGGCAGACGCAGTACGTCGGGCCGGCAGTCCCCTGGCTGTCAGGGGAGTCGTTCGTCGATCCGTCGACGGGCTGGGTCGTGGGCGAGCGCGGCACCGTGTTGCACACAAGCGACGGCGGCCGGCACTGGACGAGCGTCGCCGTGCCGACCGGCGAAGACTTGACAGCGGTCTGGTTCACCGACGCCGCGCACGGCTGGATCGTCGGCGACGGTGAGGCGATGCTGCACACCACCAACGGCGGCGCGACCTGGACGGCCACCGTGGCCGACGTCACCGGGCCGCGCACCTTCGCCTCGTCGCCCGCGAGTGCCGGCCGGGGCGCGGTCGCGCTCCTGTTCTACCGCGTGACCGACACGCAGAGCGCCACGGCCACGGTGAACATTCGGGTCCGCACGCAAGCAGGGCGCACGGTCGCGACGCTGCCGATCGGCCGGTGCGCAACGGGGACTCAGCTCGAGGCGCGCTTCGTCTGCCGCCTGCCGCGCGGTTCGTACCGCTTCTCGGTGTACGCCCAAGACGAGGCCGGCAACCCGCAGACTCGGCTGGGGTCGAACACCCTCACGGTGAAGTAGTCTCCCTTTTGCCTGCGAGTACCCGGGCAACGCACCCAGGCTCAGATGCCGAGCGCTGGTGCGCCCGCCGCCGTTCACGGTAGATCCCCCCCGACCTCGCCCATCGAGAGCCCTACTTATGGCCTTTTGCCTGGTTAAAGCTTATGGCGGCACGAACGAGCGCCTTCAGGGCACCTTCTTCTATGTGATCGCCTTCAGAGACATCGATAGCCCGCCACTTATTGCCCGTCAGTCCGGCATTGAAGAGTCTGTCGGGATCACTGAGTGCCGCACCGTCATTGAAGACGAGCTTCACCCGCTTCTTGAAGATGTTTCCAACACAGATGATCCCGTTGAGTTCCCAGACTGGCGACCCCATCCATTTCCACTCCTCGATGATCTCGGGATCGGCCTCGAGGATGGTCTTGCGGAGCTTCGCCAGCGTGGCGCCGCGCCAGTCCTGGTTCTGGGCGATCAAATTGTCGATTTCTTCACTGGGATTCATGGCCGTCCCTCTTTGTTTCGTGCAAACTGGTCGCTGTGGGCCAGGGCGATGACTTCTCCCGCATACCCGTTCCAGCTCGAAAGGTAGCCCCGTGTCCGGCCTGCCGACTCACGGCACGGCGACAGTCCGGTCGCGGCGGCGCAGCCGCGCAGCATGAGAGGAGCGAGCCGGTGGCAGCCACCGACGACCTGAGTTCGCAGCGGCTCTACCACGGTACGAAGGCCGACCTGATGCCGGGAGACCTGATAGAGCCCGGCCATCCCCCCAATTTCGGTAAGCAAGACAGGAGAACGACCTATGTCTACCTGACCGGCACCCTGAATGCAGCCGTCTGGGGGGCAGAGCTGGCCCTCGGCGAAGGACCCGGCAGGATCTACACGGTGGAACCGACCGGCCCGATCACGGACGACCCCAATCTGACCGACAAGAAATTCCCGGGTAATCCGACGAAGTCATACCGCTCTCGGGAGCCGCTGCGGGTCACGGGGGAGTGCACGGATTGGCAGGGGCACTCCCCCGAAGTGCTCAAAGCCATGAAAGACAACCTTGAGCGACTCAAGCGACTTGGCGTCGGGCCAAACGACGACTGAGTCGTTCGCGCATCCTCGCGCCGGCGAGCTTCTCGAGCCGCGCTGAAATGAAGCTCTGCTCCCGCGGCGCTCAGCAGCCTCGAAGCGCAGGGTCATCGACTTTGCGCCATGGCGGCGGCTTGCCGTTGGAGCCCTCGAGCGCGAATCCCGACGCCAGGTCGGGCGCACAAGGACGGCGAGCGATCGGGTAGGCGAGCGGACATCACAAGCCCATCTGATGCAGGGGGAACGTTGTCATTCTGACAACGGTGGTGGATCCAGCCGGACAGCTCTCGAACTTGCGACTTGAAGTCCAGCTCCTACTAGGTAACTAACATTGTAGCATGAGTCGAGCCGAGGACTTGGCTGTCGTCCCTCTGACCGCGATCGCGCCCGGACCCCGCCATCACTCCCACCGAAATGACCTCCAGGCGAGCACGGCGAAGACGACAGCGTAGGCGGCCATGACCAGCAGCGGCCCAGCCGGGGGGAAGTGGCCTTGGGTTGCGGTCTGCAGCGCCTGCACCGACGCGCCGAGCGGCGTCAGTTGACCGACGTCGCGCAAAGCCGCCGGCATGAACTGCTGCGGGTACCACAGACCGGCGAAGAAGACCAGCGGGAAGAACAACACACCTGCCATTGCATTCGCAGCAGTTGCGCTGCGGGCCACTGCCGCAATCCACAGGCCCATGGCAAACAGCGCGGCGACCGCTAGCAGAAAGGCCAGAGCGAATCCTGCCGGGTTCTTGGGGGCGGCGACTCCGAAGGCAGCGGCGCCCCCCACAACCAGGATGATCAGCGCCCACACGGCGAGCACGAAGTTGATGACCACCTGCGCGGCGAGCACCCAGCTCGGCGGCAGCGGCGTCGTCGAGAGGCGCCGCAGGATGCCCAACTCGCGGTAGGTGACCAAGGCACGCGGGAGGCTAAAGAGTGCGAGCATCCCAAGGGAGAACGCGATCAGGATCGGGATGTAGACCGCGATGACGGTGAGACCTCCGAGCTGCGGTTCGGCTTTGTGTTGAGCCATCGATATGGTGCCGAAGACCACGAGCAGCACCACCGGAATGGCCAGGCCGAGCACCAGCCCGATCGGCTCCCTCCACGTCAGCCGGGCGTCGCAGGCAAGAAGCTTGCCGAACGCGGCCCGCGGCGGCCTGGAGACAAGCACGTCTTCGGCAGTACTCACCTCGGAGCCCCTTCCTCGTCTTCGTGGAGATGCCGACCAGTGAGCTTGACGAAGGCGTCCTCCAGCGTCGCCGACTGTACCTCGACTTCATTGGCCGTAACTCCGGCGCCCGCTAGTGTGAGGATCACGGTGTTGACCAGATCGTCCTTACCGTTCACGAGCACGTGGTGACCCGACCGCTTGAGACCGGTCACCTCGGGAAGCTCAGTCAGCAGACGATCGTCAAAAGGGTGCGATGGCACAAAGCGCACCCGCTTGCCGCCGCCAGCCTGTTCGGCCAGTGCCGTCGGGGTGTCCAAGGCAACGATACGTCCTTCGTCAACCAGCGCCACGCGGTCGCAGAGCCTCTCGGCCTCGTCCATGTAGTGGGTCACCAGGACGACCGTGACGCCCCGATCGCGCACGCCCTCGATCAACTCCCAAGTGTCGCGCCGCGCCTGCGGATCGAGGCCTGTCGTCATCTCGTCAAGGATCGCGATCTTGGGTCGTCCGACCAACGCCAGGGCCAGTGAGACCCGCTGCTTCTGGCCGCCGGAGAGCGACTTGTAATAGGCGCTGCGCTTCTCACGAAGCCCGAGCGCATCGAGCAGCTCGCCCGGATCGGCCGGATCTCGGTAGAAAGAGCGGTAGAGGTCGAGGATCTCGGCAACCCTCAGCCTGGGCTGGAGTGCGCTCGTCTGCAGTTGCGCACCCACGATCGCATGCACCTGATCGCGGTCGACGCCAGGATCAAAACCCATGACGCAGATGGTGCCGGAGTCGGGCGTCCGCAGTCCAATGACGCACTCGACCGTCGTGGTCTTGCCCGCACCGTTAGGACCGAGGATGCCGAAGATCTCGCCCTCTTCGACCGTGAACGAGACGTCATCGACCGCGACAGTCCCCGGGTACGTCTTACGAAGGCGCTCGACAACGAGAGCCTGACCGGCGTCGCCACCGGCCTGTGCATGGGTCGCTGTTCGTGATTCCTTCGTCGCTGCTCGTCGGTCCACTGGCTCTTCCTCGAGGCACCTCGACTCGGCACCTGCTCACCGTTATAATCTGATATCAGTTTATTACAGCTGCGTCTTGCAGACAAACAAGTCGAGGTTGCCGATCTGATGGAGTCAGCCCTGGCCTCCCGTGGGGCTATAGCCAATGCCTGAGAGAAAGAGTCTGCTCGTCCGTCTTGACCCGGCAGTCCACGATGCCCTGGCTCGCTGGGCGTCCGATGAGCTGCGCAGCACCAACGCGCACATCGAACTCCTCTTGCGCAGCGCGCTCTTCAAGGCGGGCCGGCTGCCGACGGACGTCGGCGAGTTGCCACGAAGAGGGCGACCGCCAAAGACCGCACCTCAGGTAGACAAGAGCGCGTCCGTTGGTGAGCTCGAGTCTCGATTGGGTGCCTTCCCAGACAGCTCGAACTCACAAAGAGAGCCCGCCGCCCACGAGGGGTGACAGGCTCGAAGACTGTGGCCGCAAGTGCCTGCCAAAATGCTAGTGCTTGGTGGACCTAACTAGACAGCTCTCGAACTTGCGCCTCGAAGTCCAACGTCTGGTGGACGCGGATCGCTTGGCAGAGAAGGCGGACCCCCGCCACCGATGGGGGATTGCCAGTCATGTGCAGCCGACCTTCCCGGCGTTCGCCTACCGCTTCAGCGCGAACTGGGGCTGGCGCAGCCCACTCCGACCCGGCGACCACGCCGCGGCACTACGTGCGCCTCACCACCGCCGCTCGGGCGAAGGCGGTCGCCGGCCTCGACGAGGTGACGCGGGCCGCGCTGGAACGGGCCGAGGAGAAGGTCCTCGAGGATGTTCAGCGGCACGCGACAACGGCGTCTCGCTGGCAGGTCGACGCGGCCAGACTCGCTGAAGTCCTCTCATTCCGCCGGGCAGCATGGTCCCCGGGTCGGACGCAGGGCTATGACCAGGGCGACGTCGTGGAGTCGGCTCGAGTGGGCAGCATCGACTGCGTCGGCGAAGCCGGCCATCGAGGTGAACGTCCAGTCCGGCGTGACCGGCGCCGGCGGTTCGGGAGTCGCGCCCCAGCCCGGCCTCGCATGACGGCGATCGATCCATACCGTCGGCAGACCGGCTGCCTTGGCCGGTACGTGGTCGTGAAACAGGCTCTGCGCGACGTGCAGAAGCCTGCCCTCACCGATGCCCAGGCGAGCCGCCTCCGCAGCAAGCGCCGCGAAGTTGCGCGGCGACGGCTTGTAGGAGCCGACGTCCTCGGCGGTGACGATGCTCGCGAAGCTCACGCCGAGGCGCTCGTTGGAGCCGGCGAAGGAGCGGCGGTCGACGTTCGACAGGACGATCAGCTTGTAGCGTCGCGAGAGCCGCTGCAGCGCCTCGCTCGAGTCAGGGAAGGCGGGCCAGTCGGGGACCGAGACCGCGAGAGCGTCGGCCTCGGCGTCAGCGACAGGGACGCCGAGCGTCTCCCCGAGGGAGCGCATGGAGCGGGCGAGGATCTGCGGGTACAGCTCGGTCGGATGGTCGCGCTCCGCTTCAGCTTCGTGCGCCGCGTAGGCCGCGAGCAACTCCTCGTTGGTCAGGGCCAGGCCGTGGGCTGCGGCCCACCCCTGCAAGACGGCGGCGATGCCGGCCTCCCAGTCGATGAGCGTCCCGTAGCAGTCGAAGCTCAGGGCATCGAAGTCGCTGAAGTCCACCGGTCACGCTCCTGTGCTGAGGGGTCTGGGATGACGGTCCGGTCGCTGAGGACGGACGGCTTCGTCATCATAGCCCCGCCCGGTCCGCACGTCGGGCCGTGGAAGGCCAAGCGGATGCTCGGCAGTGGCCCGGCAGGGCACCAGCAGACTACACTTCCCGTCAGCACAACCTCCGGTCACCGCAACCGCAGGTCACGCGTCCTGACAGTCTCGACGCCGGCCTCACACGCTGCCGGGCTGACGCGACAGTCGTCAGTCGAACAGCGCGTCGGCGATCGGAATCTCCCCCGACGCGGGTAGCGAGGTCGGGAGCGACCGGGTAGGCGACCGGTGGGGCTGACTTCTGCGATTTGCAGCGAGAAACGTTATCGAAATGACGACGTGGTGGACCCAACTAGACAGCTCTCGATCTTGCGTCTTGAAGTTCAGCGGCTGGTGAGCAAATGACATCGTGATGTGTCGTTCCATGAGACGACCTCACGTTACCACGCGCACGCGTTCCTGCGACTTCAATCTCGACTGCCTGCCCCGGGCGCAACTACTCCGTCGCCCTCAGGGTGACGTCGTCGATGACCCGCAGCGCGTTCAGAGTCCGGGGGTAGCCGATGAACGGCAGCAGCTGCGTGACCACGGCCAGAAGCACCGTGCGGTCGTTGCCGACGTTGAGGTTGGCGGCCACATGCCCCCTTGCCTGCGGCTCGCAGCCGCCCAGTGAAACGAGCATGGCGAAGGTGAGCAGCTCCCTCGTGCGGACGTCGATGCCGCCGCGAGTGTAGTAGTCCCCGAAGCAGTTCGCCGAGAGTAGCCTCTGGAAGTGCCCCTCGTCATCGGGCGCGGAGGCGTAGAGCTCCTCCACGACCTCCGCGCCGACGATCTCCTTCTCGACCTCGAGCCCCTTGTCCATGCGGGTCTCGGGTGTGGTCGTGGACTGCCCTTCGAGCGGTAGCCGGATCCCTCGCTCCGTCATGACCTCGTTCGTCGCGTGGATGAATTCGAAGGCCCTGCCCATGCCCACGTAGGGCACAGCCTGGTAGACGATCTCCTTGACCTCGACGGGCGTGACGCCGATGGTGAGCGCCGCGCCGACNNCGAAGTTGTCGAAGGTCTCGATGAGTTCCGGGTCGGTCTCCTTCAGGGTCGAGACGTGGTCCGGGAAGAGCTCGTCGTGGACCTTCTGCGCGCGCTCGCTGATGGACATCAGAGAGTCCCCACCCGCACCAGCGACTTGATCGCCCGGCGTTCGTCCATGGCGGCGTAGGCCTCCTGGATGCCGTCGAGGTCGGTCTCGAAGTCGAAGACGCGGCCGGGATCGATGCGGCCGGCCAGCACGTCTTCCATGAGCTCGGGGATGTAGGTCCGCACCGGCGCCGAGCCGCCGTGCATGCCGACGTTGCGGAAGAACATGCTCTGGAGCGGCACCTCGACGCCGTGCGGCACGCCGACGTAGCCGACCATCGCTCCCGGCCTGGCGATGGCGAACGCGGTCTGCATCGACTGGTCCGTACCCACGCACTCGAGCACGGCGTCCGCCCCGACCCCGGCGGTGAGGTCCATGACCGCAGCCGTCGCCTCCTCGCCCCTCTCCGCCACGATGTCGGTCGCGCCGAAGTCCCGCGCCAGCCGCTGGCGGTCCTCGTGGCGGCTGAGGGCGATGACGCGGTCCGCGCCGATACGTGCGGCCGCGAGCACGCCGGAGAGGCCGACCGCGCCATCGCCGACGACGGCGACCGTAGCGCCCGCCTTCACGCCGGCGCTGACGGCTGCGTGGTGCCCCGTGCCCATCACGTCGGAGAGCGAGAGCAGCGAGCGCATCATCTCGTCGGAGTGTCCGGAGCCGGGGATGCGTACGAGGGTGGCGTCGGCGAACGGCACGCGCACGGCCTCGCCCTGGCCGCCGTCCATCCCGCCGTAGGCCCAGAAGCCGCCGTGGAGGCACGCCGTGGTGATGCCGGCTCGGCAGTGCGGGCAGGTGCCGTCGCTGTAGGCGAAGGGCGCGATGACGACGTCGCCCTTGTGGAGCGCGCGGACCTCGGCGCCGGTGTCCTCGACTACGGCGATGAACTCGTGGCCGACGGGCCTGCCCGCCTCGTAGGGAGTCTGCCCGCGGTAGAACCACATGTCCGAACCGCAGACGCAGGCGAGGACGACGCGGACGACGGCATCGGTGGGATTGACGATCTGGGGGTCTGGTCTATCGACGATTTCGATCTTGCCGGGCTCGGCGAAAACTGCAGCACGCATGGGTGTCGGGCCTCCTTGGGAGGGTGGAAGTCGAATGTGGATGCTGTCCGGGCTCTTCGGGCGTTCGGCTACACGCCGGTCCTCCGCTCGAGCTCCTCGGGGTAGCGCTCGCCTTGGACGGTGATGCGGGACGCCGCCGCCTCGATCTCGCGCAGGTCGTCGGGCGCGAGCACGAGCTCCACCGCGCCGAGGTTCTCCTCGAGGCGGTGCGGCTTGGTCGTGCCGGGAATCGGGGCGATCCACGGCTTCTGGGCGAGCAGCCACGCGAGCGCGACCTGCGCCGGCGTCGCGTCCTTCTGCTCCGCGATGCGGGCCAGCAGATCGACGAGGGCTTGGTTGGCCTTTCGCGCCTCGGGCGTGAAACGGGGAACGATCTGGCGGAAGTCATCGGGCGCGAAGGTCGTGGTCTCGTCGATCTTGCCGGTGAGGAATCCTTTGCCGAGGGGGCTGAAGGGCACCAGGCCGATGCCCAGCTCCTCGAGCGCCGGCAGCAGTTCCTGCTCCGGCCGGCGCCACCACAGCGAGTACTCGCTCTGGACGGCGGTCACGGGCTGCACCGCGTGCGCCCGGCGGATGGTCTGCACGCCGGGCTCCGAGAGGCCGAAGTGCCGCACCTTGCCCTCCGCGATGAGCTCCTTGACCGCGCCCGCGACCTCCTCGATCGGCACGTCCGGGTCGACGCGGTGCTGGTAGAAGAGATCGATGTGGTCGGTCCGCAGGCGCTTGAGCGAGGCCTCCGCGACCTTCCTGATGTGCTCCGGCCGGCTGTTCATGCCGCCCTGACCGGCGTCGACCCCGGGCTCGAAGTCGAAGCCGAACTTGGTGGCGATGACGACCTGCTCACGGACGGGCTCGAGCGCCTCGCCCACGAGCTCCTCGTTGGTGAACGGGCCGTAAGCCTCGGCCGTGTCGAACAGCGTCACGCCCTGCTCGACGGCGGCCCGGATCAGGGCGATCATCTGTTGCCGGTCCGGCGGCGGGCCGTAAGCGAAGCTCATGCCCATGCAGCCGAGGCCGAGGGCCGAGACCTCAAGGTTCTGTCCGAGTCTGCGTTTCTGCATCGTTCTCACTCCTTGCGAGAGGGTGGCGCTCGCCACCCGCGTGGTCGACTTCATTCGGGTTTGCTCATGCCCAGGCTGCGGCCGACCTCGAGTCCGGGGGTCATGGCGAGCTTCACGACCAGGGCGGCGACGCTCTTGCGGGAGACGACCCCGCCTCTGAACGGCTCACCCTTCTGGGTTGTCTCGTAGTCGACTTCGTCGGCGTCGGTGAACCAGGCGGGCCGCAGGATGGTGTAGTCGAGGTCCGAGGCCTCGATGACCCCGGCGGCCTTGCGGTACGGGTCGAGCACGCTCGAGTAGTGCTGGCCGGGCACCTCGTCGTAGATGCCCATGGAGCTGATGAAGACGAGGCGCCGCACGCCGGTCTCTCCCATCGCCCGCACGATGGCCTTCGCCATGCGCTCGAGGTCGCCGGCGAGGCCGGCGTAGACGACGTCCTGACCGGCCATCGCTTCCCGTAGCGCGGCGGCGTCGAGGACGTCGCCCTGGACGACGCGGCCACGGTCACGCTCGACTGGCCCCAGGCGACTGGGGTCACGCAGGAAGAGGGTCAAACGCGCGTCGGTCTCATCCAGGAAGAGCCTGGTCGCCTCGCGGGCGATGCTGCCGTTCGCGCCGAGTATCAGGACGTTCCGCATCGGCGGGCTCCTTCACGGGTTCGCTCTCCCGCCGCTGTCCGGCGGGGCTTGGATGGTTCTAGAGTACCCGCAGACAACAGAGCTTCATATACACATGACTGCCGTTCTATTGCCCGATTCTGTCGAGTTCGCCATAATCAGAAGGACAGAGCTAGGGAATCGGGTACAGTGGACGCCGTCGATCCCCGAGGAAAGGCAGGTCCGGGTGCCCGAACGCACGAACCGCCGGCTCGCCGAGCTGCTGGCGCCGCAGATCACGGCGGACGGCTTCTCGCCGACGTCGCTGCCCGGCGTCGAGTACATGCGCGCCGTCACCTCGACGCCCCGGCACCCGATCGTCTACACGCCACGCATCGTGGTCATCGCCCAGGGTCACAAGCGCGTGTGGCTCGGCGAACGGGAGTACGTCTACGACCCCGAGCACCTGCTGGTCCTCTCGGTGCCGATGCCCTTCGACTGTCAGACGACGGCCTCGGAGGAGGAGCCGCTGCTCGGGCTGGCGATCAGCGTCGACCCTATCCTCGTCGGCGAGCTCCTGCTCGAGATGGGGGATGCGGCGAACGCCGAGCCGTCGTCTTACGTCAGCTCTACCGCCGTGAACGAGGAGGTCATGGATGCGTCCGTGCGTCTCGCCGAGGCGCTGGCATCGCGCTCCGCCGGCCGCATCCTCGGGCCGCAGATCGTGAGGGAGATCGTCTACCGCGTGCTCACGGGCGAGGAGGGGGATGTCCTCAGGCTGCTGGTCTCGCAGCCCAACCGGCACGGCCACATCGCCCGCGTGCTCCGGCGCATCCACGCAGACTACGCCGACGACCTCGATGTGACGTCACTCGCGCGAGAGGCGCACATGGGAGTCTCGACCTTCCATCACGCCTTCAGGGACGCCACCTCGACCTCCCCGCTCCAGTACCTGAAGAGCATCCGCCTGCACAAGGCCCGGGCGCTGCTGGTCACGGAAGGGCTGAACGCCCAGGACGCGGCCCGCCGGGTCGGGTATGCAAGCGCCTCCCAGTTCAGCCGCGAGTACCGGCGGATGTTTGGCCGCAGCCCCGCATCTGATCGGGCCGCGGTGCCTGCCTGACCCTGCCGGCGGGCGGAGCCACCACAGGACGCACGAGACGATGCCAGCAGAGCGCAGCGAAATAGGAAGGCTGGAAACGTTCAGCGACGGCGTCTTCGCCATCGCCGCCACACTCCTCATCCTCAATGTGAGCAGCCAAGTCTTCCACGCAGTCTCCGCGTGCTCGCGACTCCCGTGATGTCCCTGTTCATCCGGACAAGCGAACGGGTGGGCGACCGGTGGGGCTGACTTCTGCGATATGCAGGGGGAAACGTTGTCGAAATTACAACGTGGTGGGCCTAACCAGACAGCTCTCGAACTTTCGATGCGAGTTGCAGCGCCTGCTCGATGCCTAGCCTGGTGCACCTCTGTGGACAGCTGTCGAACCTTCGGGTCGAGTGCGACAAGCTACTCGAGTCTCACCACCCCTCACGCAAACGCGGACCAACCAGACGGCTTGCGAGCGGTCAAGGTGAGCCGGCGGGCGCGCGACGCCGCAAGTGACCTCTCGAATCGCACCGGCGCTACCAGAGCGCGTGCCCGCACGACTCGCAGTTCACTGCCCGAATCGAGCAGCTTGACCCACAGGCCGGACACACGATCACAGATTCTGTGCCTTGGGCCCGCGTGACTGGCGCCACCAGATCGCGCTGAACTGCTTCGCCGAGCGGCTGCGCTTGGGCGGCAGTACGATGTTCGGTTGATGGGACATCCCTGCTGCCGAGGGGCTCGGGTATCTCGTGGTTCGTGTCGGCCGTCGTCTTGATCTTCTTCGCGACGACCAAGCAGGCCATGGCAAGCAGCAGAAGAAGGAGGAACAACGGTTCCTGATTCCTCTCATACACCATCACCCTGCGTTCCGTTATCAGATACACCATGAGCCCGACGGCGACCACGACGAGCGCGATTCTCACGACCTTCTTCACATCATCGTCCACCGATCACCCCCCTTGTCGCGTGACACACAGACCACGCTGCCCCAGCCTTCGTTCGTGCGTGGCAACGCGACGGCGCCCATCCCTCTTGGTAGCGCGCCTTCGTCTAGCGGATCACCATGGAACCGCACGAAGTGCAGAAGGCCGAACCGGTGCGGACTGCCGAGCCGCAGCCGGTGCAGAACCGCGCTTTCTCACCACCGCCCTTCGCTGCGGAATCCGCAGCCGGACTTGCGGAATCGCACGCGGCCACAGCCGTCCGAACCTGCTTGCGTAGATTCTTGAGGACTTCTTGAGCCACGATCAGGCCCTGCCGTTCCTTCCACACAACGACTTTGAACACGAGTCGTGTTCTTGCCCCAAGGTCCGCGAGCGTCACTTCGACCTCAAGCTCCTTGGACAGCAGTTTGCCGCCGTAGGCATACGTGATCCGGTTGGCGGACCGCGATGACACGTAGATGGCGGCACGGACGCCCGGAAGGCCCTCGATGGGCTTCACGTGCGCTTCGATCTCTCGCCAGACGTCCTCGGCGCATGCCGAAGTCTCAAGCACGAGGGGCTCGTTGATCATGCGCATGCCCTCTTCGTGCTCGGACTTGAACAGCACGCCGCGCATCAGTGCGTCACTCCCCGTGTTCACTGCCTTCCGCACGCCCCTCTTCAAGAGCCAGAGCACAACGAAGAACGCGACGAACCCCAGAATGACCTCTACGTACCCCACAGGCACCATCCCCGTCTCGTTGGCCGTGCCCCAGCCTATCTCATGATTGACCCAATCGGCACGTTCCACCAGGGAGTAAGGACGAGTACAGACGGCAGAGCGACCGGGTAGGCGACCGGACGTCAGAAGTGGCTCATTTACAGGGAGAACGTTGTAATAGTGACAACGCTGGTGGACCTAACCAGACAGTTCTCGAACTTGCGAGATGAGTTGCGTCGACTCCTATCTCACGATGTCCGGCCTTGAGATGTCTGGACAGGAGGAGCCACACCTGGGCTGTTCTTCGAGCACGTCCACCTGCACGGCGGCCCCGCGCCGGTGCGCCAGTACCTGCCAGAGCTCATCGACCTCGTCCTCAGCGGGCAGGTCCACCCCGGCCAGATGTTCGACCTGACCCTGCCCTCGGCCAGGTCGCCGAGGGCTACCGCGCCATGGACGAGCGGCGAGCCATCAAGACGTTGCTCCTACCCTGAGACGAGGCCGGGAGCGATGATCTCGGCCGTGACCTCGGGGGCCATGCCGGAGTCGTACAGGCGGCGGACGAGGACGACGTATGCTGAGTCGGACATGTCGGTCCTTTTTGGATAAGAGGGTGGGACGTCACGCCCGGCATGCCCGGCGGCGTCCACCATGGCTGGGAGAGCGTCGGGCGGGACTTCTTCGGGCGGGTCGCACCGCAGTTGGACTCGTTCTCCGCGAGCGCCGGGGCGTTCTACGGCGACGACGGAGGACCACGTCTTCGTCGCCGGGCACTGCAACGCCACGTCGAAGAGCGGCAGCGATGTCCACGCCCGGTTCGTCCATCTGTGGACCGTCCGCGACGGCAAGCTCGCCCACCTGGTCCAGACGGCCGACAGCCACGTCCTTCAAGAGGCGCTCGCGTCGTGACCGCCTACTGTACAATCGGCGCGGGCCGTCAAGACGCCGTCCGTGGCCCTTCTGGGTCGAGGCGAGAGTCCGGCTCCCGCGCCGGCGCCTGGCGGGTCGTGAAGGCGACGGCCGCCGCCCAGAGGACCTCGATGAGTTCGCGGATCGCAAACACAGGAGGGGTTCCTTGAGTTCCCACAGCAGGATGCCCTCGGTGGCCGTCATCGGCGCCGCAGGCCAGACCGGCAAGCGTCTCGTCCAGGCGCTCGCCGAGCGCGGCGCGAAGGTACGCACCCTCGTGCACCGCGATGACCGAGTCCCCCCGGCCCCAAAGACGTTCGAAACCAGGGCGGTGGCCCTGGAAGACGTGCCGGGACTGGCGGAGGCCTTCATCGGCATGGACGCGGTCTACTACATCCCGCCTCCATTCGACACGCATGAAGTGCAGTACGGCGCCAACGTCATTGCGGCTGCCGAGGGCGCTGGCCTGCCGAGGCTCGTCTACCACTCCGTCATGCACTCCGCGACCCCTTCCATGATCCACCATGAGAGGAAGGCAAGGGTGGAGCTCGCGCTGCGAGAGTCTCCCCTCGCATGGACGGTCCTCCAGCCCTGCATCTACTCCCAATCGATTCTGAGGTTCCTCGGCGAGGACGGGACACAGCTCAGGGTGGGCTTCAGTCCCGAGACGATGTTCACTCCAATCGACGTCGATGATCTCGCGGAAGCGGCGACCGCGGTCTTGCTTGAGAGCGGCCACGAGTATGCGACCTATGAGCTGGCGGGTCGGCAGCGGCTGAGCACCCTCGAGATGGCAGAGGACATCTCAAGGGCCGAGGGTAGGGACGTGACCGTCACCTCGCTGACTCCTGCCGCCGTCGCCGCCGCAGCCGCCGCCCGCCTTGGGCAGGAAGCCAGTCTCGAGATGAAGGCCATGCTCGATCACTACGACAAGTACGGGTACTGCGGGAACGCCAATGTCCTGAGAATGCTGCTTCGTCGGGAGCCTGTGAGCTTCCTGGACACTGCCAGGAGGGAGTTCCCGAGACACGCCCGATAAGGCGCAGGTTCGACGAGGTCGATGGCGGTCCGCCGGCAGGATAGCGCGCCGTGTCTTGCAGGGAAACACGTTGTCGAAATGACAACGTTGGTGGACCTAAGTGGACAGCTTTCGAACCTTCGAGAAGAGGTGAAGCGCCTCTTCAAGCCAGATTGAGATCTTTGGCTCGCTAGAATCGGCAGCCGAGTAGTTTCAATGACTAGCGCGCACTTCCCAGGTTGCGGTCGGCCTCGTCGCCACAGCTAGCCCGAAAGGTCCCGCTAGAGCCTTCAACTGAACCAGGACTTCCTACTATGCCGGCCCCACCGGCTCGGCCAGCCTCCGGTGGTCTATCGGGGACATCGACCGCAAGCTGCGGTAACCGGCGGTCGAGCCAGCCGGGAAGCCACCAGTTGGCCCGCCCGCAGAGGTGCATGAGCGCCGGCACGAGGGCGGTGCGCACAACGAAGGCGTCGATGATGATCGCCGCGGCGAGGCCGACCCCAAACTGCTGGATGATGATGTTGCCGTTTAACAGGAACGACAGGAACACGAGGATCATGATACTGGCCGCGGCGGTGATCACTCGCCCGGTCACGGCCAGCCCATTGGTGACCGCGATCCTGTTGTCGCCAGTGCGAACCCACTCCTCATGCATGCGGCTCACGAGGAACACCTCGTAGTCCATGGACAGTCCGAACAGGACGGAGAACATGATCACCGGCAGGAACACTTCGACCGGTGCGCTGCCGCTGATCCTAAGGATCGAAGAGCCCCACCCCCACTCAAACACCGCGTTCATCACCCCCAGGGCAGCGGCGACCGACAGCAGGTTCATCACCGAGGCCATCGCCGGGATCACCAGGCTCCGGAACACGAGCATCAGCAGCAGGAACGCCAGGATCACGACCACCGCCACGAACGCGGGCAGCTTGCTGGCGAGGGCTTCGGAGAAGTCGACCTCGGTGGGGGTCACCCCTCCGATCAGGACGTGCAGACCGCTGCCGGCCTCGGCCGCTGGCACCACCCGGCTGCGGAGTTGGCCAAGCAGCCTGGTGGTCTGGGCAGCTTGGGGAGCGCTGCTCGGGTAGAGCAGCGCGACCGCGGCGGTACCGGCGGGGCTCACCTGCGGAGGGGTAGCGGTCACGATTCCCGGTTGGTGGGATGCGGCTGTGACGACCCGTGAGAAGGCGGCTTCGTCGGCTGACCCATGGATTGCTGTGACGAGTTCGAACGGCCCGTTGAACCCTGGGCCGAAGCCCTTGGCCAGCAGGTTGTAGGCCTGTCGGGTCGTTGACGACGCCGGGTCGGTGCCAGCGTCGTCGAGGCCGAGCCGGAGGGTGAATAGCGGGAGAGCGACGACGACGACCACGAGCAGGCTGAGCGCGGCTCGCAGCGCGGTCTGGCGTTCGATCGAGCGCGACCAGCGGTACCACGGGCCAGAGGTGATCGCCTCGGCCTCCGGGCCGGATTGGCTGATCCGGCGACGTTCCCTGCGGCTGAACACCTTCGGCCCTATGAAACCGAGCAGCGCCGGGAGCAGGGTGAGCGAGGCCAGCATGGTCAGTGCAACGGTGACCGTTGCCGCGACCGCCGCGCCGTTGAGGAACGACACCCCGAGCGCAAACTGGCCGAGCAGCGCCACCGCCACGGTGAGACCGGCGAAGAACACGGCCCGCCCGGCGGTGTTGAGTGCGTTTACCGCAGCGTCCTCGATGCTTCGCCCGGCCCGCACCCCGCTGCGGTGGCGAGTGACAATGAACAAGGCGTAGTCGATCCCGACACCGAGACCGATTAACACGCCGAGGATCGGGGCGAAGCTGACGATGGTGAGGACGTGGCTGAGCAGGCCGGTGATGTCGTAGCCGATGCCGATCGCGATCAGGGCGGTCACGATCGGTGTGATCGCGGCGAACAGTGCGCCGAACGCCAGGACGAGCACGATCAAGGCGAGGATCACCCCGAGGGCGGTGCTATTGGAGGACTTCTGGGGCTGGACGTTCTCGATCGCCTGGCCGGTGAGCGCAACCTTCAGGTTGGGCCCCCGGGCGGCCTGGGCGGTGTGGATCACCGCGTTGACCGCGTCGCTGGGGAGGTTCTGAGCCTGGGCGTCGAAGTTGACGGTGGCGAAAGCGATTCTCCCGTCTTGGCTGATTTGGCTGGCGCCGTATGGCCCGTAGGGGCTGGTCACGCTGGCGACGTCGGGGAGCCTTCCTACCTTGGCGAGCATCGCTTGGACTTCGGAGCGCACCGCTGCAGAGGTGATCGACCCGGTCACGGCCTCGAACACGATCTGGTCGGCGTCTCCCGACGCGCTCGGGAAGTCATGCTGGAGGATAGCGAGGGCATGGGCCGAGGGACTGTTGGGCAGGTTGATTTTGGTAGCGTAGCTGATCCCGACGGCTTGGCTCATAGCAGTGAGCAGGACCAGCGCGACGATCCAGCCGGCAATGACGAGCCTGCGGTGACGAAAGCACCAACGAGCCACGCCGGCCATCAGCGGTCTCCTTTCTGAGTGCGGTGACGGTCGTCTCGACGTTCACGGCCCGGCCCAGCCGTTCCGGCATCCGGCACGAACGCCGATAACAGCAGCTCGCGTACCGAGGAACGGGCCTGTTGATCGTCGATCTGAGCCGCGTTGGGATCGCGCTTGCGGTGCTGGGCAAACCAGCCGACAGACTCGATCAGGAAGTGGGCCGCGATCTCCGGATCGGCGAGTGGGCGCAGCCCCCCGGATGCGGCGCGACTGGCCAGGAAGGCAGCCACCAAACCACTCTGGGAGCGCTTGCGGCCGTTGACCGATGCCTCGTTGAGCCCGGGGTAGTCGTCGATCAGGCTCTCGATCAGCAAGAGCAGCAGGCGGTTCTGCTCGACAAAATCGTAGAGCTCGTCGATGATCGCGGCAAGCTCCTCTTCCGCATGGCCGCCACGTTCCTTTTCCAAGGCGGCGCGTAGCGCCGGGAAGGTTGCGCGGACAGCCAGCCAGCCCCGTATCAGCTCAAGGATGTGCCCTTGCGGCGGAGTGGCCAGTGGCACCACAGCCGCCAGGTCAGCCTCCTGGTCCATGGCGTAGCGAGCCGCCAGCTCCAGCAGGGCCTCCTTGCTTTCAACGTACCGGTATAGGAGCGCATGGCTGAGCTTCAGCCGCTCGGCCACGTCGGTCATCAAGGCCCTGCGATAGCCCTTTGCGATAAATACTTCGCACGCGGCGCGGGCAACGTCCTGTACCCTTCCTGGAGGCGTTCTTCTAGACATATTTCAAGTGTAACTAACTGGGTCAGTTAAGTCAACCTCGAGCTACAGCATCGTGGAGTCCTATGCAGACGGAAAACATGGCGTGACCCATCCGGACATATGGAAGCCCAAGGAGTCATTTCGAGCTGTGGCAAAGTACTACAGCGACTAATGAGGAAGACCTTCGTCAGTCCTTCGAGATCCTCAGTTCACATCTGGTTCGAGTCCCCCAAGGGTCGACGGCCGACAGCCTCCAACCAAGCAAAAAGCCCACCACCCCTACAGGGGTGACAGGCTCAAGATGATGGCCAAAAATGGCCTACTATAATGCTAGTGGTTGGTGGACCTAAGTGGACAGCTTTCGAACCTTCGAGACGAGGTTCGCCGGCTATTCGACGACCTCCCAAAGTAGCTTGGGACTCGTCTACGTGCGGATTCCGCTCACCTTGGACA
>PLTW01000020.1:11306-20804 GCA_003164655.1 Actinomycetota bacterium | reverse complement strand
AACGTGGGGCGGTTGAGCTGCAAACCACGGCCCCACCGCGCTTCGGCATGAGCCTACCTTGGGGGCCTTGGTTTGTCTGCTCGAACCGCTTGTTGGACTGCCCTCCCATATGCCTCTCTTGGTGCAGTGGCTCGAGCGGCGCAGACTCGCGCGTTGGTGGCCAAGGCATGGTCATGCGGGCGCAGGACGTCGCCGGCGCACCAGCAGCCATCGGGCGAAGATGATGATGCCGGCACCGACGGCGAAGACCAGTAGCGGCGCGCCCACGATCTGCGCCCAGGCCACGCCACGTTCGAAGGTGCCCGTCGGCGTGACGCCGTAGTCGCCGGTGCGCACATCGACGGCGTGCGTGGCCGACGAGCCGGTCTCGGTGAAGATGGCCGTGTCGCCGCCTCGCCACGTCACGGTCGCCGGGTGTCCGTCGTAGACGGCGCGCGGCGAGGCGGTCCCGGCCCCGCGAACCTCCGCCCACATCCAGGTGTGGCCGGTGGCGCCGCCGAGGTCCTCGTAAGCGAACGCGGAGAGCGTCCAGACGCCGTCCGGCGACTCCGAGGTGAACAGGGGCTCGGCACGAGAGGTGCTCGCTGGCTGTTCGACGCCAGTCGCCTCCCACCGTGCGACCGCGACGGCGAGCAGGCCGAGGAGCACGAACGCCAGCGCCATCAGCAGCGGGGCCCGACGCCTGCCAAGCCAGCCGGTCACGAACAACTCCGGACGTCGCCGACGACGTCCCTCGACTCCAGAACCGGAAGTGCTCGACTCATGCAGCGCCTTGGTCCGTCCAACAGGGATTCTGCAGTCCGCCTAACGCCTCCGGACCCTACGCCCTTCTGGAGGGAGGATCTAGGAAGCGTGCTGCGCCACGGATGAGGGAGTCGACGGAGGCGGGGCCGGGGGTCGAGGGCGAACTCTGAGCGTGAGCGCTATCTGCGGCGCAGCCGCAGATGCCGTACTCTGGTCCGCGAAGCGAGAGCCCGAGCCCCCGGCCCCGCCTCCGCCGACGGACCCGCAGGCCTCGACGCCGGGACGCCGCCGTCGGTGGCGCGGTAGGATAACGCATTGCCAGGGCTTCCGCGCGCCTGCGGGTCCGGGACTGCCGTCTGAGTCACCGAAGGAGCTCTTCGTGAACAAGCCACCCGCCAGCCTCTTCGTCGGGGTCACCGGCGCCAGCGGCGCCCCATATGCCGTTCGCCTGGTGCGGGCGCTGGCCGACGCCGGCTGCGAGCTCACACTCTGCCTCTCCGACGCCGGCGTGGCGGTCGTCGCCCACGAGCTCGAGCTCGGCGTGACGGGCCGCGCCGAGGTGACGGCCGCGTTTCTCGACGCCGCCAAGGCCCAGGCGCACGTCTACTCGCCCGACGATCTCACCGCGCCCGTGGCCAGCGGCAGCAACTTCCCGGATGCGGCGGTCGTCTGCCCCTGCTCGATGTCGGCGGTGGCCCACATCGCCCTCGGCACGACGCGGACCCTCATCCACCGGGCCGGCGACGTCGCCCTCAAAGAGGGCCGCCCGCTCGTGCTCGTACCGCGCGAGACGCCGCTCTCCGAGATCCACCTCGCGCGGCTGCTCGACGCGCGCCGCGCCGGCGCCGTCATCGTGGCGCCCATGCCCGGCTTCTACTCGCTGCCGCGCACGCTCGACGACGCGATCGACTTCGTGGCCGGCAAGGTGCTCGCGGCCCTGGGCTTTGAGCAGCGGCTCTCGCCGCCGTGGGAGGGTCTGCATAAGTGAGTGCGACGCCGCCTGCTCGCGACCCCGAACGCATCGCCGCCATGTTCGCGCGCATCGTGCCCCACTACGACCTGATGAACCGGCTGATGACGGTGGGCCTCGACCGACGCTGGCGGGCAGCGGCCGCTGCCGCCGCCGCGCCGCCGCCGGGCCGGCCCGTGCTCGACGCCTGCTGCGGTACCGGCGACCTCTCCCTGGCCCTGGCGCGGCGCTACCCGGCCTCGCCGGTGACAGGCCTCGACTTCTCTGAGGCGATGCTCGGCCGCGCCCGGCCGAAGGCCTTGCAAGCGGGAGCGCCCGTCGAGTTCGTGCATGGCGACCTGCTGGCGCTGCCGTTCGACGACGCCACGTTCGGGGCCGTCACGGTGGGCTGGGGAGTGCGCAATGTCGCCGATCTCGAGCGCGCCTTTGCCGAGATGACTCGCGTGGCGGCGCCGGGGGCGCGCGTCGTGTGCCTCGAAGCGACCACGCCGGCCGGCGCCGCCGGGCGGCGCTTCCACGCCGTCTGGTTCGAGCGGGTGGTGCCGGCCATGGGCGCCCTGGTCACCGGCGACGCCGAGGCTTACGCCTACCTGCCGGCGTCGGTGCGCTCGTTCCCCAACGCCGAGGGCCTGGCGGCCGTGATGCGCGCCGCCGGCCTGCAGAGGGTGCGCTACCGGCTGTTCGGTTTCGGCGCCATGGCGCTGCACGTCGGCGAGGCGCCGTCGTGAAGCCGGCCGATGTTCTGTCGTGGCGCTCGGCCGCCCAGCGCGCTCGCGTGGCCACGGGCCTGGCGGCCGTCGAGGAGCGCCTGTCGCGGGTGGTCTCGTCGGTGCCGGGCCGGCTGGCCGAGGCCGGAGCCTCGACGCTGCGCGCCGGCGGTAAGCGCCTGCGGCCGTTGCTCGTGCTGCTCGCGGCGCGCAACACCGGCCCGCTCGACGGGCCGGTGTTGCGCGCCGCCGCCGCCGTAGAGCTGCTCCACATGGCGACGCTGGTGCACGACGACGTGCTCGACGGCGCCGAGCTGCGGCGCGGGTTGCCGACCGTGGCCCGCACCTACGGCGACGACATGGCGGTCTCGACGGGCAACTACCTGCTGGCCCAGGCGTTCGCCGAGCTCGCCGACAGCGGCGACACGGCCGCGGTGGCGACGCTCGCCGAGGTCGCCTGGGGCCTGTCCGAGGGCGAACGGCTGCAGGCCGACGACGCCTTTCGCACCACGGTCACCGTCGACGACTATCTGCGCCGCTGCCGTCTGAAGACCGCCGATCTGTTCTCGGTGGCCTGCCGGCTGGGCGCGCAGATGAGCGGCCTGGGCCCCGAGACCGTCGCGGCCCTGGGGTCGTTCGGCGACTCGCTGGGGCTGTCGTTCCAGATGCTCGACGACATCCTCGACCTGACCGGCGACGAAGCCGTCACCGGCAAACGCCGCGGCGCCGACCTGCGCGACGGGACGGTGACCCTGCCGATCGTCCTGGCGATCGAGGCGCGGCCCGACATAGGGCCGCGCCTGGCGGCCTGCCGCAACGACGAGACGTGCCTCGCGGGGGTCGTCGCCGACGTGCGCTCGAGCGGCTCGATCGAGCGCGCCCGCGCCATGGCTCTCGACTTCATGAACAGGGCCCGGCGCCGTCTGGCCGACTGTCCGGCCGGGTTCGAGCGCGAGCTGCTCGACGAGCTCGCCGGCTCGATGGTCGACCGCTACAGCTGAGTCGGCCGGCAGTGCGAGCCCTCGACCGCGGCGCCGGCGGCCGGTACTCTGGGAGTGACATGAGCTTAAGCGAGCAGCAGACCGATCACCTGAGCCGCCGCGCGGGGCTGTCTCACGTGTGGGACAAGGTGGCCGGCGGCGACCGGCTGTCGGGCGCCGACGCCCGCGAGCTACTGGTGAGCTCCGACCTTATTGCCATCGGTGCGCTGGCCGATCACGTGCGCCGCCGGGCGGCCGGCGACGACGTCTACTTCATCGCCAACCGCCACATCAACCACACCAACGTCTGCCGTAACCGCTGCCTGTTCTGCGCCTTCAGCCACGACGACGGCGACGCCGATGCCTTTACGCTCTCTGTCGACCAGGTCCTCGACAAGGCGCGCGAGACCCTCACCGGCGGCATCACCGAGATCCACATCGTCGGCGGCGAGCACCCCGACCTGCCGTTCGACTACTACCTCGACATGATGCGCGGCCTCAAGGAGCTCGCTCCCGACGTGCACATCCAGGCCTTCACGGCCAGCGAGGTGGCTCACCTGGCGAAGATCAGCGGCCTGGGCGTGCCCGAGACACTCACGCAGCTCAGAGACGCCGGCCTGGGCTCGCTGCCCGGCGGCGGCGCCGAGGTCTTCAGCGGCCGTGTGCGCGACCTGATCTGCGAGCGCAAGATCTCAGGGGCCGAGTGGCTCGACGTCATGCGCGCCGCTCATGGCGTGGGGCTCAAGTCCAACGCCACCATGCTCTACGGCCACGTCGAGACGCCCGACGAGCTCGCCGACCACATGATCGCGCTGCGCGATCTGCAGGACGAGACCGGCGGCTTCAACGCCTTCATCCCGCTGTCGTTCCAGCCGGCCAACACCGGCCTGTCCGAGCTGCCCGGCCCGACGGGCTTCGACGACCTCAAGGTGCTCGCCGTCGGGCGCCTCGTGCTCGACAACTTCCGTCATATCAAGGCCTTCTGGATCAACGTCGGCCTCAGGCTCGCCCAGGTCTCGCTGTCGTTCGGCGTGAACGACCTCGACGGCACCGTCGTCGAAGAGAAGATCAGCCACGCCGCCGGCGTCGACACCGGCCAGGAGCTCACCCGCGCCGAGCTCGTACGCGTGATCCGCGGCGCCGGCCGCGTGCCGGTCGAACGCGACACGCTCTACAACGTGGTGCGCCGCTACGACGACGGAGCACCGGCTTGAGTGTCCCGCCCGGCGCCCGGCGCGCGGCGCGCGTCGGGCGCATCGAGTTCGTCAACTGCTTTCCCCTCTACTGTCACTTCGTCGCCGAGCTCGAGCGTCTCGGCTACGAGGCCGAGATCGTCGAGGGCACGCCGGCCGAGCTCAACCGCTTGCTGATCGACGGCGAGATCGACATCGCCCTGCCCTCGTCGATCGAGTACGCCCGCCACGCCGACACGCTGGCGCTGCTGCCGGGCATCTCGATCAGTTCGTTCGGCGCCGTCGACTCGATCCAGCTCTTCACGCAGATCCCGCGGGCGCAGCTCGAGAGCATCGCCCTGACCGAGAAGAGCGCCACCTCGGTGTGCCTGCTGAAGGTGCTCTGCCGCGAGTGGGGCATCGCGCCGTCGTACGGCGCCCGCCAGGGCCCGCTCGCCCAGGCCCTGGCCAACTTCGGCGGGCTGCTGCTGATCGGCGACGAGGCGCTTCACATTCTGCGCGCCGGCGTCTACCCGCACAGCTACGACCTGGGCGAGGAGTGGCGCCTGGTCACCGGTCTGCCGATGGTGTACGCGGTCTGCGCGGTGCGGCGCGAGTTCTTAGACGAGCGCGGCGACGAGGCGCGCGCCGTCGAGGCGGCGCTCGTCGCCTCGCGCGACCGCTGCGCCGCGCATCCCCTCGAGACGGCGGCGGCCGCGGCCCAGCTCTACGACTTCAGCGCCGCCTATCTCGACCATTACTTCGATCAGCTCAAGTACGGCTTTCCCGCCGAGTACCGGCGCGGCCTCGCCGAGCTCTACCGCCGGGCGCGGGCCATCGGCGAGCTCGACGTGGCGCCGAGCCTCGAGATCGATCCGGGCACGGCGTCGCTGTGAGCCCCTGCTGCGGCCTGCTCGTCCGGCACGCCCAGCCGCACGACTGGGAGCGCGCGATGGCGGTCATGCCGGAGTGGTGGGGCGGACGCGATCTGCGGGCCCTGCTGCCGAGCATCTTCTTCGAGCACTTTCGCACGACCTCGTTCGTCGCCGAGTACGAGGAGGGACTGGTCGGCTTTCTCGTCGGTTTTCTGTGCCCGACGCACGACGACGAAGCCTACATCCACTTCGTCGGCGTGCACCCGTCGTGGCGGCGGGCGGGCCTGGCGCGCGACCTGTACGGGCGCTTCTGCGAGCTGGCGCGGGCCGACGGGCGGCGCAGCGTGCGAGCTGTCACCTCGGTCGTCAACCATGACTCGATCGCCTTTCACCGGCGTCTCGGGTTTGTGCTGCTGCCCGGCGACCTCGAGATCGACGGGCTGCCGGCGACGGCCGAGCTCGGCGTGCCCGGGGGGCCTATCGTCAGGTTCGAGCTGCGCCTCGACGACGCTGGCGACCGCCAGGAACCTGTTCCTTCGACGTCGTCGTCGGCTGACCGCCGTGGCTGACGCTTCGCCCGGGCGCCTCTCCGAGGCGGCGGCGCTCGAGCTGCTCGAGCACGGCGATCTGCTGGCGCTGGGGGCGGCGGCGGACGAAGTCCGCCGCCGCCTGCACCCCGCCGCCGACGTCACCTTCGTCGTCGACCGCAACATCAACTACACCGACTACTGCGTCTCGGGCTGCCGCTTCTGCGCCTTCTACAAGGAACCGGGCAGCGGCGAGGGGTATCTGCTCAGTCGCGACGAGATCTTTCGCAAGATCGAGGAGACGCTCGCCCTGGGCGGCACGGCGATCATGATGCAGGGAGGACTGTCGCCCGACCTCGACATCTGCTGGTTCGAGCAGATCTTCGCCGACATCAAGGCGCGCTACCCGATCCACATCCACTCGCTGTCGCCGCCCGAGGTGGCCCACATCGCCGGCCAGAGCGGCCTGACGGTCGCCGAGACGCTGCGCCGCCTGCGGGCGGCCGGCCTCGACTCGCTGCCCGGCGGCGGCGCCGAGGTGCTGGTCGACCGCGTGCGCCGCGAGATCAGTCCGCACAAGATCCCCACGGCGACCTGGCTCGAGGTCATGCGCCAGGCCCACGCGCTCGGCATGAAGTCCACGGCGACCATGATGTTCGGCTCGGTCGACACGCCGGCCGAGCGCGTCGAGCACCTGCGCCGCATCCGCGAGCTGCAGGACGAGACCGGCGGCTTCACGGCCTTCATCCCCTGGACCTTCGCCGCCGCCAACACGGCTCTGCACGAGGGTCACCGGGCGGCCACCGGCGACGACTACCTGCGCCTGCTGGCTGTCAGCCGCGTGTACCTCGACAACGTGGCCAACGTGCAGGCCTCGTGGGTCACGCAGGGTCTGCGCATGGGCCAGGTCGCCCTGGCCTTCGGCGCCAACGACATGGGCTCGACCATGATCGAAGAGAACGTCGTGCGGGCCGCGGGCATAAGCCACGCCGTCACGGTCGAGGAGCTGGTGCGACTCATCGCCGCCGCCGGGTTCACACCCGTCCAGCGCGACACCCTCTACGCAGAAGTCAGGCGCTACCCCCGGCCCTGACCGCCGTTTATCACTACGGCCATAGGGTAATCCTTCTGTCAGCCACTTCGGCCATCCAGGGTCGGGGGGCTCGTGCAACTCCGGCGGACGGGTCCGCCCCTCCGCTTTGGCTTTCGGAAGGAGGGACCTTGGAAGGTGCAGTAGTACCACTTCCCGAGCCCACGACCAGGGTCGACGAGACGGTGCGATCGTCCGACGACGCCAAGGGCCTCAAGACCAACGCCGTCGGCATGCTATCGAGCGTCGTCATCGGCATAGCCTCGACGGCGCCGGCCTACAGTCTCGCAGTCACCCTGGGGCTGATCGTCGTGGTCGCCGGCGTCGGGCTCAAGTCGCCGGCGATCATGCTCGTCTCGTTCATCCCCATGATCCTCATCGCCAGCTCCTACTACTACCTGAACAGGGCAGACCCCGACTGCGGCACCACCTTCAGCTGGGTGACCAGAGCGATCGGACCGCGGACCGGCTGGGTGACCGGCTGGGTGATGGTCGCCGCCGACATCATCGTCATGGCCAGCCTGGCGCAGATCACCGGCACCTACTTCTTTTTGCTCATCGGCGCTCACAGCTTGGCCAACTCGCTCTTCTGGGTCACGTTCGTCGGGGTGGCCTTCCTCGTCATCATGTGCGCCATAACGGCGATCGGCATCGAGGTGTCGGCGCGGCTGCAATGGTTCCTGCTGGGTTTCGAGTACCTCATGCTGGTGATCTTCGCGGTCGTCGCGCTCACCAAGGTCTACGTGTCGCATCCGGCCGGATCCATTCGTCCGTCGGCCTCGTGGTTCGTGCCCAACATGAACCTCGGGGCGCTGGCCGGCGGCGTGCTCCTGGCGCTGTTCATCTACTGGGGCTGGGACACGGCCGTGTCGGTCAACGAGGAGACCGAGCGCAAGTCGATCGTGCCGGGCATCGCGGCGATCCTGAGCACCGTGGCCCTGGTGTTCATCTACGTGCTGGCCACCACCGCGGCGCAGGCCTTCCACGGGCCGGCGTACCTGGGCGCCAACTCGGCCGACGTGCTGAGCCCGCTGGGCAACGCCGTTCTGGGCTCGGGTCTTGACAAGCTGCTGATCGCCGTCGTGCTGACGTCGGCGACGGCCTCGACGCTCACCACCATACTGCCGGGCGCCCGCACCACGCTCTCGATGGCTTCACACCGGGCGATCCCCAGCGTCTGGGCCAAGGTGAACCCACGCTTCCAGACGCCCGTCTGGGGCACGCTGATCTACGGCGCGGTCTCGATCGCCTGGTACGTGGGCCTGACGCTGCTCAGCCAGAACGTCCTGGCCGACTCGATCGCCGCCCTGGGCATCACGATCGCCTTCTACTACGGCATCAACGGCTTCGCGGTGCCGCTGTTCTACCGGCATCACATCCTGGACAGCTGGAAGACGGTCTTTCTGCTCGGCGTGATGCCGCTGGCCGGCGGACTCATGCTGCTCTGGGTGCTGGCGGCCTCGTTTGACACCCTGTGGTACCCGGCGAACTCGGCCTCGGGGACCTCGTGGTTCGGCGTCGGTCCGCCCTTCGTTCTGGGCGCGGCCTTCCTGCTCACGGGCGTGGTGGGGATGGCGCTGTTCTGGGCTTTCTCCAAGCGCGCGCGGCTGTTCTTTGCCCGCAAGATGGAGACGGTCGACGCCATGGTGCCGTGGGACGACGAGGCGCAGGACCAGCGCGGCGCTCAGCCCGCGACCCTGCAGGCCGCCGAGATGCAGCGGCCCGGCAAGGCGGCCTGAGAGCCGCCGGCGCCGTCACCGGGCGGGCGCGCGAAGCGTCAGCGGACGTCCGCAGCGGCGCGCGGAGCGTCAGCGGACCGTCAGCGCAGCGGCGCCCCCGCCCGTGGGCGCCGCTGCGCGGCTCACGGGCAGTTCAGAGGTCGCCGAGACGGCCGATCGGCCAGTAGGTGAAGAAGGCCCGGCCGATGATCGCCCGGCGCGGCACGGTGCCCCAGTAGCGGCTGTCGCTGGAGTCGGTGCGGTTGTCGCCCATCACGAAGTACTGACCCGCAGGCACGCGGAACGGCTGGGTCAGCGACCAGGGCGCGTCGGGCTGAGCGCTGGCGTACGGGTCGGCGGGGTCGGTGGGTTCGGTGATGCCGTCGACCTTGTCGACGAACGACTCGTGCTGCTGCACGCCGTTGATGTAGAGGTGGCCGCTGCGCACCGCGAGCAGGTCGCCGGGCAGCCCGACGACGCGCTTGATGAGCACATCGTGTGGCGGCTCGGGACGGCGAAAGACGATGATGTCGCCGCGATGGACCGCGCGGTAGCGGTAGACCATGCGGTCGACCAGCACGCGCTGTCCCGGGACGAGCGTGTTGGCCATCGAGGTCGACGGAATGAGGTAGGGCTTGACGACGAACGTCTGCACGACGATCGCCAGGGCGATGGCGACCAGGGCCGTAAGGCCGTAGTCGATGATGGTGCGGCG
>PLTW01000020.1:0-11262 GCA_003164655.1 Actinomycetota bacterium | reverse complement strand
GCGATCCGTGACCACGCGCGGCCCAAAACCGGCGCCGTGGCCGCGAGGCCGCCCAGCGCCAGAAAACCGCCCACGCCGATGGCATACCCGCTGATCCAGGTAAACAGCAGAGGCGCCGTCAACGTGCCCACCCAGGCGGCGAGCTGCATGGAGGTCTGCTCCATGCCCTGCACCGTGCCCACCCAGCGGCGCGGGCTGCACTGCACCAGAAAGGCCTGCTTGGCCGGCATGGAGATGGCGACGGCGATGCCCTCGAGAGCGTTGAAAACCAGAAACACCGTGAGGTTGCGGGTAAAGCCGTACACGATCCACGAGAACGCCGAGAATGTGTAGCCGGCGAACATCAGCCGAAAACGATTGCCCTTTTCGGCCAGCATGCCGCCGGCAAACGAGAAGAGCATGGGGATCGAGAAGGCGATCCAGGTGGCGCTCACGTAGGTCATCGAGGCGCCCAGGTGGCGCAGCCACAGACTCCAGAGCACCTCCCAGCCACCCATGGCAAAGTGGCTCGTGGCGGCCACCACGATGAAGGCGATGACCGAGGGCGTGGCCAGTGACCGGTAACTGGGCCGCGCCACCGCCTCTTTGCGGCGGGCGGTCACGTGGGCGGGCTCTTTGAGGAACACCAGGAGCAGGATCCCCATGGCGAACGTCATGGCGCTGCCCGCCAGGAAGATCGTGTAGAAGCCGCGCCTGCCGCCGCCGCCCAGCGTGTTCAGCATGATCGCCAGGGCCGGGCCGGCGACGAGCCCGCCGAACTGGGCGCTGGTCAGCAGGCCGTAGGCGCGCCCGCGCGTCTCGTCGCTGCTGATGTCGGCGATGAAGGCGCTGCCCGCCGGGCCCACGGAGGCCGCGCCGATACCCTCGCACAGGCGAAACAGCAGAAACCACCAGGCGTTCGTGGTGGTCACGAACAGGAAGGTGGCCAGCGAATAGAGGAACATGCCGGTCACGATGACCGGCTTGCGGCCGATGCGGTCGCTGAGACGGCCGAGAGGCGACGAACAGGTGAAGGTGCCGGCGTAGTACATCGAGGCGATCACACCGATCATCCAGACCGGCGCGTGCGCCTGCTCGTTCAGGAAGACCGGCAGATAGGGCAGGATGGCGCCAAAGCCGGACCACACGATGAACGAGGAAAAACAGACCAGCCCGAGCTGCGACCAGTCGGTCTGACCGAGGGCCGGCGCCCTGCCGGTGTCGGTTGCCGGAGTCACGATGTCCTTCCCTGCGGGCGGGCGGCCACCACGCCGCTCCGCCTGATCTTCGGCGCTAGGCTACCACGGGGCTCGGCGCGGCTTCACGCGGCGCGGCCCGGAGGCCGGATTCGTATGGCGCGGCTCGGAGGCCGGCGGCGCGTGGCCCGGGAGGGCGGCCGCGCGGCGTGACTCTGCGCGGCGCCGCGGCTCAGACGTCGCGCACGGCCGGCACGAACAGACCGATCAAGGCCGGCACGAACACGATCAGGCCGCAGAGCCCGAAGAGCGGGCCAAGGTCCACCGTGGTCGCCAGCGCCGCGGCCACGATGACACCAAGGCCGTACACCCCTTGCGTAAGCGTGAATCGCGCGCCCCACACGCGTCCGCGCAGCTTGTCCGGAACGATGGCCTGGACGTAGGTGTCGATCGAGATCAGCATCGCCGCGTTGGCCGCTCCGAGCACGACGAAATCAAGAAGGATCAGCGGCAGGGCGTGAAGCGCCCAGGGGAGCGCGTAGCAGACGCCCATCACCATGAGCCCGATCGTCATGGCGTAGCCCTTGCGGACGCGGTCGGCCAAGGCGCCTACCAGGACGGAGCCGCCGAGGTAGCCGACCGCCATGGCGGCCTCCATGAAGCCGAACGAGCGCGTACCGTGGAAGCGCTGGGCGGCCAGCAGAAACGTGAGGGGGTACGAGGCGCCCACACCGGCCACCGCCGCCACGGCGAGGATCGTGTTGGCGCGCAACCCGGTGTGGTGGAGCAGATACGACACGCCCTGGCGAATCCCGGCCCAGAACCCGGGCTGGGCGGCAAGTGGGCCATCCGTGGCGCGAGTGTCGCCACCGGGCTCCGCTACGCGATTGGGCGTCATCGCCAGCAGCGTCACGGCGGACACGCCGAACGTGGCGGCGTCGACCGTGAAGGTCGTGCGCATGGCGAGGTAGAACACGACGAATCCGGCCGCCGCGTAGCCCACGATCTCCGTGACGTGCGCGCTCGCCGCGAGCACCGAGTTGGCGCGCAGGAGATCGCCGCCGGGCACGATGTCCGGCAGGAGCGCCAACATCCCGGGATCGAAGAACACGGTCGCGCACGACGTGAGGAACGCGAGCGCGAACACGCCGCTCGTGGACCGTGCCGCCACAAAGGGCACCGCCAGCACCAGGCCGCCACGGATGATGTCGGCGGCCACCATGACGCCGCGCCTGTCGAGGCGGTCGAGCACCCCTCCGGCTACAGCCCCGAACAGGATGTAGGGGAGGGTGAATAGCGCCAGAACGATGCCCGTCGACATAGCGGAGTGGGTCGTGGTGTAGACGAGCCACGGAAACGCGACCATCGCCAGGCGGTCGCCCATCTGCGAGACGAACTGGCCGCCCACCAGGAGCACGAAGTTGGAATTGCGCGACAGGGGGCGCGTGGGCCGGCTGTCGCAGGCGAGTGTCATTCCCCGGGTCTCCGGCAAGAACGACGCTCGCTTCGGTGCGAAAGTGTTGTCAGTTCAGACACAGCAAGGAGGATATGAATACGGCGTGAGTGCGTACGAAGACTTGCACACGCCCCCGGCGTGTGTATACCATTTCGACCACAGCAATCGTCAACCTTGTCATATCGGCAGGTTGGCCCAGGAACTTTAGGGGGTTCCCGATGATCGTCACCATGACCAAGCTTCACTAGTCTCTGCCGAGAAGGAAGGTTCCGATGAAGAAGGTCGAAAACGCTTTGGCGTCGATTGTTCTGGTTCTCGTCGCCTCCGGTGGAAACAGCAAGATTCACTAGACTCACTCGCCGCTCGTAGCAAACGAGCTAAAGCGCCGCCGGCGATACGCCGATACATGCGTGCTAACTTTGGAGCGGTGCTAGGTGCAGGCGAATCAGCGCGAGCGCAGTTTTACGAAGCTCACCTTCGTGGCGAGTGTTCTTGCCGCATCCTGCGTCGTGTCCGCTGGCGGTCTCGCGCGCACGAACGATACGCTTTCCCACTACGCCCTCGACACAGTCATTCTGGCACTGATTGCGGTCATTGCCGATGAGATGGCCGTGGAGGTTCGCGACCGAGTAACTGTCACCGCGGGCACGCTGCCTATTCTCCTAGCTGTCATGTTCCTGGGACCGATTCCAGCGATGTCGGTGGCGGCCGTGGTCGGGCTCTGGGGTGCCTGGCGGGAGTCGTCGCGAACAATCGTCGTGTTCAACTGCTCCAATCTGGTCATTTCCGCGTTCGCCGCCGCGGGCGCATTCTCCCTCATGCATCGTTCATTGGGGATTCCTCTCGGCAGTGTTTCGCTCCGGCTGCTTATGGCCGGCGCCATTGCTGGACTCCTCTACGAGGGCGTCAATAATGTCTTGACGAGTCTAGGCGCGCGCGCCAAGTACGGCATCGCATTGGCGACCTACTGGCGAGAGGACATGCCTTCGCAGCTTCAATCGTCGGCGGTTGTCGTCGGAATGGGCCTCGCTGTCGCGGCCCTATACGCGACAGCCGGAATCACGGCGGTCGTCCTCCTCTTTATCCCTCTCTTCGCCAGCCAGTACATGCTCAAGCTGCTCGTGCGCGAGCGCGCTCACGTCGAAAAGCAGAGGGAGCTGACCGACAAGTACCTCGAGATGAACCTGGGACTGGCCGTGGCGATGGTGGTGCTGCTCGACAGCAAGGACGAGTACACCGCCGACCACTCGGCAGCCGTGGCGATGTACTGTCGCGACATGGCGCTGGCTGCCGGCATGGACGAAAGTGAAGCTGAAGAGATCCACCTTGCCGGCCTCCTGCACGACCTGGGTAAAGTCGGCACGCCCGATGCCATCCTGCGCAAGGACTCGACCCTCGACGAGGACGAGTGGGCATACATCCGCCAGCACCCCGAGAAGGGCGCCGAGGTCCTGTCGCACCTGGCCGCGTATCAGAACGTGGCCGATATCGTCCGCTACCATCACGAGCGGCTGGACGGCAGCGGCTATCCGCATGGCCTGACCGCCGAAGCGATCCCCGAGGCGAGCAAGATGCTGGCCGTCGCCGACACCTACCACGCCATGACCTCGGACCGCCCGTACCGCCGGGCGCTGAGCTCGTTCGAAGCGCTTAAGGAGATCCGCGAGATGGCCGGGACCGCGCTCGACGCGCGCTGGGTCGAGATCCTCGCGGGCATCCTGCGCGACAAGGACCTCGCCTACCGGGACGGCAGCGCGACCGACTTCATGGACGAGTACGAGCGCGGTCGCCTCAATCTTCGTCTGCGCGGAGAGGCGCTGGCCGACATCAGCGGGGTCGGGCGGGCGCACGAAGACCCAGCGGCAGGCTGACGAGTGCACGGGCCGCGAGCGCGGCCAGCACGGCCTTGGCCACGTCGCCCGGAATGAACTGCACCACGCCTCCCCAGACGACCGGCTCGAGCGCCGTCGTGTGCAGCTGCCAGGCCAGCCACGCGGCGCCGATCGCGTAGATCGGCACCAGGCCGGCGAGCGCGATGCCGAGCAACGGCCAGAATGTACGTGGGTCCCAGCGCTCGGTGAGCGTCCCCACGATGTAGGCCGCGACGACGAACCCGAAGAGATAGCCGCCGGCCGGGCCTGCCAGGGCGCCAAGGCCCGAGGTGCCCTGGGCATAGACCGGGGCGACGAGGCCGACGACCAGATAGGCGACGACGCTCAGGGCGCCAAGGCGGGCGCCAAGAACAAGACCGGCGAGCAGCACGAACAGCACCTGCAGGGTGAGCGGCACCGGACCGAAGAGGGGCACGGACACGAAGGCTCCGACCGAGATCAATGCCGCAAACAGGGCGGCGAGGGCGAGATCGTGTGCGGAGAGGGAAGAAGGCAATTGTCAACTCACCTGGTCAAAGATGAGTTGACAATCTAGGGTGCGGGGCGGCCCCTGTCAAAGGGGCCGCCCCGCCCACGTTAGTGATGCAGCGTCACATCGCCGGAGTGAAACCGCCGGACGTGACGATCGGGCAGCGCGACCAGCAGAGCGCCGCGGTCGTCGATTCCGGCCGCCTCTCCCACCACCGGCCCTTCGCGGGTCTGCATGCTGACGCTGCGATGCAGCAGGTAGTCGCGCTCGCGAAACTCGCGCAGCGTGCGCTCGAAGCCGTTGGCGAGGCAGTCGCGGTAGGCCTTGTCGAACGTGAGCAGGATCCTCGCCAGCAGCACGCTGCGGTCGACCGTCTTGTCGGTCGCGATCTTGAGCGACGTCGCCGTCTTTCTGAGCGTCACGGGCAGCTCGGCGAACTCGACATTGACGTTGATGCCGATGCCCGCGACCACCCAGTCGACGCGGTCCTGTTCGCCGGAGACCTCGAGAAGGATCCCGCCGGCCTTGCGGTTGTCGACGATCAGGTCGTTGGGCCACTTGAGGTGTACGGGGATCTTCACCTGAGCCTCGATCGCTTCGGCGACCGCGTCGCCCGTCGTGAGCGTCAGCAGGTGGGCGTCGGTCATGGCCAGGCCCGGCCTGAGGATCACCGAAAAGAGCAGGCCCTTGCCCGGTGGAGACGTCCAGGTGCGCCCCAGGCGGCCCCTGCCTTTGAGCTGGCTCTCGGCAACGACCACGGTGCCCTCGGGCGCGCCGTCGGCGGCGAGACGCTTGGCCTCGGCGTTGGTCGACTCAATCTCGTCGTAATACCTGAACGACGTGCCCAAAGTGGCGCCCCGGGTGAGCTTGGCGACGACCGGCATGACCAGGCGGCGCGGCTCTTCTTCGAGCCTGTACCCGCGCCGCGAGATGCCCAGAATGCGAAAGCCGCGCGCTCGCAGAGAGTTGACGTGCTTGTGGACGGCGTTGCGCGAGATGCCGAGCGAGTCGCTGATCGCCTGACCAGAGACGAACCCCGGGTTATCTCGCAGGATCTCGATCACCGTTTTCTTGCGTGGGCTCATGCGCTGCGATTCTATGAAGACGATCGATGCGGATGATTCCATGACCTCCCCTCCAGTTCGATTGCTGGAAGGAGGCTACCGACCCTGCGTGCGGGCGGAATCAGCCCTTGGTTGTATCTTGCCCGGCGCGCGGTTCGATGGTGGCACGATAGTACAGCACGGCCTGCACGCGGCTGGTTACGCCGAGCTTGGTGAAGATGTGGTTGACGTGAGTCTTCACGGTCTTCTCGGAGAGGTAGAGTTGCGCGGCGATCTCGGGGTTGCGATGCCCCGCCGCGACCAGGCCCAGCACCTCGTACTCTCGCGGCGTGAGGTCGGCAGAGGGCTGACCGCCGTCTGCCCCCAGATCCAGCGCCTTCCTCATCGCCCGGAGCTGGCGTGCCGAGCCGTGCTTTCTGGCCCACTCGAGGAGCCGCTGGGTGACGAGCGCAGAGCCACGACGCCCGCACGCATCCACGATCAACGCCTGCTGCGACGCGTCGCCCGAGGCCATGAGCTCGATGAGGAGCGGGACGGATTTCGCACTGTGGACGAGGGCGTCGATGAGATCGGCCCGCCGACTTGCCAGCCCCGCGTCGGCGAGTGCCAGCGTCGCCATCTCCGGCCACTGCGCGAGCTCCTGGCAAAGAAAGTCGATGTGGCCCAACTGAAGCTGGGCGGGAAGGCAGCGACGCAGAGCGTCTGCGGTGGCGCGGCGGTCGCCGCGACGCAAGGCAAGGACGGCCTGAAAGAAGATGCACTGGTTCGCGGTGAAGGCGAGGTCCAGCGCGGCGCTCTGTCGCTCCAGGTCCTCCAGGGCCGTCGTCGCCTCGTCGACCTCGCCCATGAGGCCCTGGACAAGGCGCTCGCCGGCTTCGGCCGCTAGGCACAGCGACGGCGTGCCCATCGCACGACTCGTCTCGGCCGCCTGCCCATAAGCCGAGAGTGACTCCTTGAGGCGGCCGACGTGGCGCAGCGCGGCGGCCAGTCCATGAAGTGCCATCGACTTGGAGAATGCGTCCTGCTCAACTTGCGGCGACGAGAAGAGCTCTTCGAACGCCGGAAGGTGCAACGCCTCGTCGCCCTCCGCACAAGCCACTCGGACCAGGCTTTCGTCGAACATGTGCCTGAGGTGCCCAAATCCGAGACGCTCGCACTCTTGGATGGAGGCGGCAGCTGTGGCCTGCGCGTCGGCGTATCGCCCAAGGTCCCTGTCTGCGTCGACTAATGCTCCGAGAATGGAAACAGCCAGGCTCGCCGATCCGACAGCCTGAACTCGTGGCAGCGCCGAAGCCAGCCGTTGCCTGGCCTCCCGGAAGTCGCCGCGCAGGTATCTGCTGTTCGCCCGCAAGGCCGCGATGCGAGCCAGCTCCCGCTCGGAAGTCGGAGGCGCGGCTGCTTGAGCCTGGCTCCACAGGTCCTCTGCATCCGACCAGCGGCAGATGTAGCAGCGCGCCGAGCCGAGGCTCACCAGCGTGTGCACGCGCTGTTCCGGGGTTGCCGCCGCCTGGAGTGTAGCTTCGCAGAAGGTTGCCGCTTGCTCGAAATCGCCCTTCCAGAACCAGATGGCCTCGATCGCACTCAAGGCGTGGTACACACCCCATCGGTCGCTGCGGGCGCGAAACGAAGCTTCAGCGCGCGTCAGGGCGTCGAGAGCCTTGGATGGGTCGCCCTCTCGCAGGGTCAGCTGTCCGGCCAGGAAAAGGACCCATGGATCGTCGCTCGCGGCGTTGGGGGCCAACCTGTCGAGCCACGATCGCAGCGAATCGAACCGGCAGTTGTCGGTGACGAGCTCGCCGCTGCGCGACACGACGGCGAGGGCCTTGCCGGGCTCGTTGGCGGCAAAATACAGCTCGATGGCCGTCTCGGGGTCGCCGGCGGCTTCGACTGCCGCTGCAGTGTGCAGCTGGAGGTCGCGAAACGCTCCCGAGCCGTACTCGTCTACGTACCATTGGCGCAGGTAGTCGCGCAGGAGCTGATGGTAACGGTATGTGCCGGTCGCTCGATCGACGAAGGTGAACACGTTGTGGGCCACCAGACGCTCGAGAGAGCGCTGCCCGTGGTCGGTCCGCGCCACTGTGCCGGCGAGCGCCACGGTCATCGACTCAAGACAGCACGTCGCCAGCATGAAGGCGACCGTCTCGGCGTCTTCGCGGCGCAGGGCCTCTTCGGAGAGATACGAGAAGATGTCGCTGGTAAGACGGGGGTCGACAAGTGCGTGCTCGATGGAGCCGAGGTTCGTCCAGTCGAGGGCGCGGCTGATGAGAACCAGGCTGGCCGGCCAGCCTTCGGTGAGGCGCACGAGCCGCTCGGCCTGCTCCCGGGTCGGCTGAGCACGGGAGCGCCCGGCGAACATCTCGGCGACCTGCGCCGCATCGAGCCGCAGGTCTTCGTAGGTCACCTCGCCGATCTGGTCGTCGAGCTTCAGGCGGGTCGTGGCGACCGCCGGCTGGAACCGCGTGAGCAGCACGATGTGCACGTTGCCGGGCAGGTTGGCCAGCAGGTAGTCGAGGGCCCCGTTGAGCTCGCTCGAGGCGATCGCCTGATGGTAGTCGTCGATGACGATGTGCAACTCGCCGTCGACCTCGTCGCGCAGCTCTGAAACCAGGAGGGCGGTCATCTCCGCCGGCGTCATGGGCGTTTCGTGGGCTTCGGCGAAGCGCTCGCTCAGAATGCCGCCGAAGACCGGCACGCGCTCGCGGACGGCCTGCACGAGAGAGGCGATGAGCACGGCCGGATCGTGGTCGAGAACGTCGAGCCTGTACCAGGCGGCGCGCCAGCCCAGCCGGCGCGCGGCTTCGGCGACGACCGCGGTTTTGCCGTAACCGGCCGGCGCGCGCACCGTGAGAAGGCGTTTGCCGGCGCCGGCGGCCAGTTTGTCGAGGACCGCGGGCCGAATGAACGCGCGCCCGATGTCGGGCGTGGCGACCTTGGCGGCGACGAAGGCCGGAGCGCCGACGATGGTGCGACGAGACGGCGAGCTGTGGTGATTCGCCACTGGTACCTGCCCCCGATCCGGGAGCACACGCCCCCGATCCAAGAGCGGCCACTGTATCAGGCACGCTGGTTGTGAGCCGAAGAGCCGCTGCCGGCTAGGGTTGACAAAACGGCGGAGCACGGCGTGACGATGATCCTGGCCGGACTTTAGCAGGTCGCAGCCTCGACCGTAGCGTTTCTCCAGTTACAATAGTGACAATGACTCAGACCCCGCAGAGACAGCCGCGCCGCCGCAAAAAGAAAGAGCCGCTCTTCATCCTCGTCATCGCCTTGCTCGTGGCGCTCGTGGCGTGGCCGTTCGAGAGGGTCCTCGGGCGCGGTCGCGGGCGCAGCCGCGGCGCCGGCCGGGCGCGTTTCGTGGCGCTGGTCGCGGTAGCCGTGGTGGTCGCGCTCCTGGTGGCGGTCGCGGCCGTCGACGCGGCCACCGGGCGCGGCACGATCCACGGCAACGTCACGGTCTACGGCATCGGGGTCGGCGGGCTCACGGTCGACCAGGCGACGCAGAAGCTGGCGCGGGTCGCGCCCCACGGCGGGGCCGTCACGCTGACCTGGGGCGGCCACCGCTGGAACCTGAGCGCGGCCGCGCTGCACGCGCGCCTGAACGCCGCCACGGCGGCCCGCGACGCCTACGCCTACACGCACACCGGCAACTTTGTGGCGCGCGGCTGGACGAGCCTGTGGCTGTGGTTCGCCGGCCACTCCGTGCGGCCCGCGGTCGCCTTTGGCGAGCCGCTCACCAGAGAGCGCCTCGATACCATCTCGAACGCTGTCGACGTCAAGCCGGTGCAGGGAGCGGTGACCATCAACGGCGCCCAGGCCGTCGCCCACGCGGCCAGGAACGGCCGCGCGGTCGACCACGCCGCCGTTCTGCGTCTCGTCGGCGCCGCCGTCATCTCGGGCCACCACGTCACGGCGGCGCTGCCGGTGGTGGTCGTCACCCCCGACATCTCCACCGCCGACGCCCAGACCGCCGCCGCCACGGCGCGCACCTGGCTGTCCGGCCCGCTGGCCCTGACCCACGGCGGCCACACCTGGACGATCGCCCGGCAGGACCTCGGCCAGTACCTTGCCTTCGAGCCCCAGAACGCCAAGCCGCGCCTGCGCGTGACCTTCGACTCGCCGGTCACGCTGGGCTACTTCGACTTCATCACCCAGCAGGTCGGCACGCCCGGCAAAGACGCGACCTTCACGGTGGCCCCGGGCGGCAAGCGCGTCAAGATCAAGCGCGGCACCTCGGGGTACGGCGTCGTGCCCACCCCGACGATCGCCAACATGAATGCGGCGGCCGCCACGAGCGGCGGCCGCCGCATCGCCGCCGCCGTCTTTGGCAAAGCGCCGCCGTCGCTCGGCTTCTCCCAGGCGAAGGCGATGCAGATCACCACGCGGATCGGCACTTACACGACCTCAGTGGCCGGCACGGCCAACCGCCTCACCAATGTGGGGTTGGGATCCTCGCTGCTCAACAACAGCCTGATCGCGCCGGGCAAGGTCTTCTCGGTCAACGCCACCACCGGCGAACGCACGGCCGCCAAGGGCTTCAAGATGGCGCCGACCATCATCAACGGCAAGCTCGGCGACTCGGTCGGCGGCGGCATGTGTCAGGTCTCGACCACGGTCTTCAACGCCGCCTTCGAGGCCGGCCTGCAGATCGTCGAGCGCCACAACCACGAGCTCTACATCTCGCACTACCCGCTGGGCCGCGACGCCACCGTGAGCTACGGTTCCTACGACCTGAAGTTCCGCAACGACACGCCCCACTGGATCCTTCTCAAGACGGTCTTCACGGGCTGGTCTCTGACCGTCTCCCTCTACAGCTCGCCGCTGCGGCGCAGGGTCGTCGCTTCGACGAGCAACTGGTACGGCTTCACGCCGTTCACCGTGCACAAGCAGAACGACCCGACCCAGCCCAAGGGACAGACGAAGATCGACACGCCGGGTGTCTCGGGCATGAGCATCGACTGCTACCGCAAGGTCTACGACTCGAGCGGCAAGCTGCTCTGGAACGACGACTTCAAGAGCGTCTACTCGATGGTCCCCGAGGTGCTGCTGGTCGGCACCAAGACGGCGCCCACGCCGAGCGCCTCGCCGTCGCCCTCGCCGTCGGGTTCGGCTACCGCCGCGCCTACGCCGACTGCCAGCGCCAGCCCCTGACGTTCCGCGCCTCGCCGCCGGGCTAGACTACCTGCCCGCACCGCCCGCACCGCCCGCA
>PLTW01000088.1 GCA_003164655.1 Actinomycetota bacterium | reverse complement strand
GGACACCCTGATGGCCGCCGCCGCCACGGACGGGCCGGCGGACGCCGGCCCTTCGGGAGCGTACGGCGCGGCACGGGGCCTGGTCGCTGGTCTCTGTGGCTCCGACGGCGCCGCAGGCGGCGCGCGCGAGGCTGCGCGCCGCCTCGCGCGCGCCATCCTTGAGCGACACATCCCGCCGGCGCTCGAGCCGGCGCTCGACGTCGAGCTGCGGCGGCTGGTGGCCGGCTGACATGGGTCGGCGCCGGTCACAGCGCGTGGCCGCGCTTGTTCTTGCCGCGCTTCTGGCAACGGCCGCCACAGCGGGCGTCGCGGCCTGCAGCAGCGGAAGCGGCGGCGGCCAGACGAGCCAGACGCCGGCCAAGCGCTTCGTCGCCATCCTCGGCCACCAGCCCTCGGGTCTCGCCAAGGCAGTCGCCGCGCGGGGCACGCTGGTCGTCGGCGAAGACCCCGAGTTCGCCCCGCAGAGCTCCGTCGACAGCACGGGCGCCTGGAGCGGCTTCGATGTCGATGTCGCTCGCGAGGTGGGCGCCGTGCTGGGCCTCAAGGTGGAGTTTCGCCAGCTCGACTGGGCGCGAGTGCCGGCCGCCCTGGCCGCCGACCGCTACGATGTCGCCATCAGCTCGATGGCCACCGTCCCCAAGCCGCCGGGCAGGCTCGCCTTTGCGGCGCCGTATGCGTACTCGACCGCCCAGGTCGCCGTGCGACAGGGAAGCGCCGCGATCACCACCCTCGGCGAGATCAGAGGCAAGAGCATCGGCGTGAGCGCCTCGACGACCTTCCAGCAGTTCCTCGCTGCCGCCGGCGGCGTCGGCGTCGCGCTGTACCCGAGCGATGCCGACGCGCTGCCCGACGTGGCCAATGGGAGCCTCGCCGGCGCCATGACGGCCGACACCACCGCCACCGTCGAACAGGCAGCCGGCGCGCAGATAGCGGCCACCGGGGCCGGGTTCTTCTATCAGCCGCAGGCCTTTGCCGCGCGCCGGGGCGAGGCCGACTTCGTCGCGGTGCTCGACGGCGCCCTGAAGACCATGCGCCGCAACGGCACTCTCAGCGCCCTGTCGCGCAAGTGGTACCACGGGCTCGACGTGAGCGCTCGGCCGGCCGCATCCGTACCCTTGTTCAGCCGGGCGCTGGCGATGCTGAAGGCCGGGACGTACCCGCTGCAGTAAAGGCCGGCCCGGACATCGGCCTGGGCAGCGCCGCCGCGAGGCGGCGGACGAGTGATAGAGTCGGCCGGCAGAGGGCGCCGCGCGCCCTCGTCGTTGGTCTCGCTTCTCGAGGTTGTCGCCCGTGACTTTGAGCATCGATCCCATCACCCCGTCGCGCCGCTGGGATGTTCTGACCGTAACCGAGCTCGACCGCCTCCGCGAGGCCGTCTTTGCCGTGCTTGCCGAGACGGGCGTGCGCTTTCCGCTGGCCCGGGCACTCGACGTCCTCGAGTCGTGCGGGGCCGCCATCGACCGCTCGCGCGAGATCGCCCGATTGCCGCGAACGCTGGTCGAAACGGCCCTGGCGGCTGCCCCACGCACGTTTACGCTTTGTGGCCGCGACCCGACCCGTGACCTGCCGCTCGACGGCCGTCACTGCTACCTGTCCAACGACGCCAGTGGCGTGTCTGTGATCGACCCCGGCAGCGGCGAGCGGCGGCCCTCGACGCTGGCCGACGTGGCTGCCTCGGCGCGCTTCGTCGACGCGCTGCCGCAAGTCGCCTTCTACTGGGGGCCGATCGTGGCCGCCGGCGATGTCCCGGCCGGCGTGCGCTTCGTGCACGAGGCCGCGGCGGTGCTGGCCAACACCACCAAGCACTTTCAGGCGGTGACCTGCGTCGGCGAGCGCCCGGCCCGGCTGCTCGTCGAGATGGCCGCCGCGGTCAGCGGCGGCGCCGACGAGCTGCGCCGCCGGCCACTCGTGAGCCTGATCGCCTGTCCCGTCGACCCGCTGGGCAACGACGGCGTGAGCCTCGAGGCGGCGCTGGTCTGTGCCGCGGCCGGCGTGCCCTGCGGCTTTCTTTCACTGACACTCGGCTGCGGCACGGCGCCGGCCTCGCTGGCCGGCAACCTCGTGGTCAACGCCGCCGCGGTGCTGGCCGACCTCGTCCTGCTGGAGCTGGCGAGCCCCGGTGCGCCGGTGTTCTTCGGCAGCGCGCCCAGCGTCATGGACCTGCGCACCGGTGGTTACACCGGCGGCGGCCCCGAAGACGACCTTCTGGCCGCCGCCGCCACCCAGCTCGGCCGTTCGTTCGGACTGCCCGTCAACATGGGCACCATGGCCACCGGCGCCAGGGAGCCCGGCTGGCAGGCGGCCGTCGACGATGCCCTGTCGACCGCCGCCTCGGTGCTCGCCGGCGCCGACATGATGAGCGGCGCCGGACTGCTCGACGGCTCGCGGACGCTGTCGTATCCGCACCTGATCATGGAGACCGAGGTCTATCGCATCGTCCAGCGGCTGGCCGAGGGCATTGTGGTCGACGACGAGACACTGGCGCTCGACGCCATCCGCCGTGTCGGCCCCCAGGGCACCTATCTCGCCGACAGGCACACGCGCCGCCACGCGGGCGAGTTCTGGCGGCCGGCCGTCTGGGACCGCACGCCCTACGATGCCTGGCTGGCCGCGGGCAAGAAGGGCGCTCTCGCCAACGCCACGGCGATCGCCGACGACATCCTTGCCACCCACCGGCCCGCCCCGCTGCCCGACGACGTCGCCGCTCAGCTCCAGGCGATCGTCGCGGCGGGTGAGTCCGGGTTGCCGGCGACGGACCGTTTGATAGACTGAAATGCGTGCTAGTCGCCTCCATCAGCGCTATTCGCCGAGCGGCCGGGCTCTAACCCGACCCGCCGCCGCGTACGTCGCGGCGGCCGACGCTCGCACCCCGACCCTTCGTCACCCCTGAACCCGCGAGGTTGCTGCCCATGATTCCACGGATCAACCCCATCGCTCCCCGGCTCCGCTGGGACGTCCTGTCGAGCAGCGACATCGAGCGCATCCACGAGGCCACGCTCCAGATCCTCGAGGGTGTCGGCATCCGTTTTCCGTCGGCGCGGGCGCTCGACATTCTCGAGAGCAACGGCTGCACCGTCGATCGCCAGAGCGAAACCGCCCGGCTGCCCCGCACGATCGTCATGGACGCGGTGGCGCGTGTGCCCGAGCAGTACCTGCTGGCCGGCCGCGATCCGGCTTGCGACATGATCATCGACCGCGCTCACTGCTACCTGTCCAACGACGGCAGCGGGGTGTTCGTGTACGACCATCACACCGGCGAAAAGCGGCCCTCGACCAAGGCCGACGCGGCCACCTCGGCGCGCTTCGTCGACGCCCTGCCCAACGTGAGCTACTACTGGGGCCCGGTCGTTACTTCGCAGGACGTCCCGCCGGCCAGCAAGGCGCTGCACGACTCCGAGGCGGTGCTCACCAACACGAGCAAGCATTACCAGGCGGTCACCACCGTGGGCGAGCGGCCGGCGCGGCTGCTCGTCGAGATGGCGGCGGCCATCGTCGGCGGCACGGCCGAGCTGCGCCGGCGCCCGATCATCAGCTTCATGCAGTGCGCGGTCGACCCCCTCGGCCACGACGGCCCCAACCTCGAAGCCAACCTGGTGGCCGCCGAGCACGGCCTGGCGAGCGGCTTCATGCCCATGCCGCTGATGGCCGGCACCGGTCCGGCCACGATGGCCGGCAACCTGGTCGTGCAGAATGCCGAGGCCCTTTCGGGCGTGGTCCTGCTCGAGCTCGCCTTCCCGGGCTGCCCGGCGTTCTTCGCCGGCGCACCCAGCGCCATGGACTTGAAGACGGGCGGCTACACGGCCGGCCCCGAGGACTACCTGCTGGCCGCCGGCGCCACCCAGCTCGCCCACTTCTACGGCGTGCCGATGGCCATGGGGACCATGGCGACCAGCGCCAAAGAACCCGACTGGCAGGCGGCGGTCGACGACTCGCTTTCCACCTTCGCCAGCGTCATGACCTGCGCCGACATGATGAACGGCTGCGGCCTGCTCAACGGCTCAAAGATCCTGAGTTATCCGCACCTGGTCATGGAGTCCGAGATCTACGGCATCGTGCAGAAGGTCGCCGCCGGCGTGGTCGTCGACGACGATACCCTGGCCGTCGATCTGATCGCCAAGGTGGGCCCCAACGGCACCTACCTTTCCGAGAAACACACACGCCGCCACATGAAGGACATCTGGCGGCCGACGGTATGGGACCGTACGCCCTACGACGTCTGGCTTTCCGGCGGCAAGAAGGGCGCCCTCGACAAGGCCACCACGATCGCCGACGACATCCTCGCCAATCACCGGCCCGAACCACTGCCCGACGATGTCGTCGCCGAGCTGGCCCGCATCGTGGCCGGCGCCGACGCGGAGCTGGCCGCGCCGTGATGGGCGCGTGCTCTGCGGTCCGGCACGCCGTCCGAAGGAGGGCCCATGACTGATGGCGCCGCAGCGAGTGCCACGCCGGCCGTAGCACTGTGTCACGCGCCGCTGCCGGCCGCCGAGATCGCGCGTCTTCACGCCGCCGCGCTCGAGCTCCTGGCCCGGCGCGGCGTGCCGGTCGCAGGCGAGGTCGCCCTCGCGCTCCTGCGCGGAGCGGGCGCGGAGGTCGACAGCGGCAGCGGGCGGGTGCGGCTGCCGGCGGCGCTCGTGGGCCG
>PLTW01000233.1 GCA_003164655.1 Actinomycetota bacterium | reverse complement strand
ACGGCTCGCGCGATCTCGTCGGCCGCGACCGGGCGGCCGGTCGCCGAGCGCGCCGCCGCCCCCAGGGTCGCTGCGCGGCGCGGGTCGTCGGGCAGATCGACGGGGCCGGGCGCCACACCGCACACGCGCACGCCGTCGCTCGCCCACGCTTTGGCCAGCGAGGCCACAAGGGCGATCTGGGCGGCCTTCGCCGCGCCATGACCGGCAAAGACCGCCGACGGCGACGCGCCGAGCACGTCGGTGAGGGCGACGATCACGCCGCGCGTCGCCGCGGCCGGCGCCGCCGGCGCCGCGGCTCGGTCGCCGTCGACCGCACGGCCGGCTCGGTCGCCCTCGCCCGCACGGTCGGCGTTGCCGACAAAGCGCTCATGGGCGGCGCAGGCGGCGACGAAGAAACCCCGCGCGGCGATGTCGAACGACGTCTGCCAGTCGCCCAGGTCTTCGTCCTGGGGGGCCGCCGGCGCGAACGGACCGCCGGCAGCGTAGACGAGCACATCGAGGCCGCCCAGGGCGTCGGCGGCCGCGGTCACAAGACCGGCGGCCCCTGCCGGCGTGGCGGCGTCGCCGGTGACGACCACGCCGCGCCGCTCAAGGCCGCGGATGGCCGCGCAGGTCTCGGCGGCGGCGCCCTCCGCCGACCGCGAGCCGACGGCAAGATCGGCGCCGTGCGACGCCAGGTCGAGCGCGATCGCGCGCCCCAGGCGCCGCGCCCCGCCGACGACGAGGCAGCGCGCGCCGTCCAGCCTCATGCCGCCGCTCCGCTATTGGCCCGCATCGCGTCCACCGTGCCTTTCGCCGCCGACCCCGCTCCGGTGTGATAAACATACCAGAGGACTCGCCGCGTCACGCGGCGGCGCAAACCAGGGGGGGCCATGAAACGCGGACTCGATGTGCTCGACAAGGCGCTGATCGGCACCCTGTCCGACAACGGCCGGCTGGCCGCCTCCGAGATCGCCACGCGCCTGGGCATCTCGATCCCCACCGTACGGGGCCGCCTGCGCCAGCTGGTCGAGGCCGGGGTGGTGCGGATCGCCGCCCTGGTCAATGCGTCCGAGACGCCCGAGCTTACGATCGCCATCGTCGGGCTCAGCCTCGAGCGTTACAACCTGGACGAGATGGTCGAGCGCATGGCGGCGCTCGACGAGGTCAGCTGGGCGGCGGTGGTGACGGGGCGCTACGACATCATCGCCGAAGTCGTGACGACCGCTGGCATGAACGGCCTGTACGACTTTCTGAACGCCTCGCTGCAGGAGCTCGGGGGCGTTCAGTCGAGTGAGGTGTTCGTCGTCATGAAGGCCAGTCATAAGTGGATGCTGCCGCCGCGGGCCATGACCCGGGCCTGGACGAGAGCCAACGCCGGCCCGGCCTGAGCCGCAGCGGCCGTCTTTGGCGAATCGGTAATCGCGCGACCGGTTTTCTTTCGAGGAGGGCAGGAACGGCGCTCGCTTTCTGCTACACTGACAGCGTCGGTGGGGTACGAGGCGCTGGCAACGCTCTCGTGTCCTGCGACTGCTGGTGAAGCGCAATGACCACAAGGAGGGCGACGATGATCGTCGGCGTGCCAAAAGAGATCAAGAACGAGGAATACCGGGTCGCGATGACCCCGAACGGAGTCAAGGACTTCGTGCGCGCCGGTCATACAGTCGTCGTCGAGGCAGGCGCGGGCGTGGGCTCGGGCTTCAGCGACGCCGAGTATCAGGCCGCCGGCGCCGAGCTGGCTCCCGTCGACGACGTGTTTGCCCGCGCCGACATGATCTACAAGGTCAAGGAGCCCATCCCGGTCGAGTACGACAAGTTCAAGCCGGGCCAGATCCTCTACACCTACCTCCACATGGCGGCGGCCTATGCCCGCCAGTTGACCGACGGCATGATCGCCGCCAACATCCGCGGCATCGCCTTTGAGACGGTCGAGTTCCCCAACGGCGCCCACCCGCTCCTCTTCCCGATGAGCGAGGTCGCCGGCAAGCTCGCCATCCAGGCCGGCGCCACTCACCTGCAGAAGAACAACGGCGGCCGCGGCGTGCTCCTGGGCGGCGTCACCGGCGTACCGCAGGCCAAGGTCGTCATCATCGGCGGCGGCGCCGTCGGCGCCAACGCGGCCAAGGTCGCCGTCGGCATCGGCGCCCGTACGGTCGTCATCGACAAGAGCGCCGAGCGCCTCACCTACCTCGACGACATCTTCGCCGGCCACATCGAGACGGTGCTCAGCACCGAGGCCGCCGTCGAGGCCGAGATCGCCGACGCCGACCTCGTCGTGGGCGCCGTGCTGCTGCCGGGCGGCGCGCAGACCCCGCACCTCATCAAGAAGAGCATGCTCAAGAACATGATGCCGGGTTCGGTGCTCGTCGACGTGGCCATCGACCAGGGCGGCTGCTTCGAGACCTCCAAGCCCACCACGCACACCGAGCCGACCTACGTGGTCGACGGCGTCATCCACTACTGCGTCGCCAACATGCCCGGCGCCGTGGCTCGCACCTCTACCATGGCCCTCGCCGGCGCGACCCTGCCGTACGGCCTCGCGATCGCCAACAAGGGCTTCGAGAAGGCCGTCGCCGACGACGCGGCGCTGGCGCTCGGCGTCAACGTCTATCGTGGCAAGCTCACCATCCCGTCGGTGGCTACTGCTCACGGCCTGACCTACACGCCGCTGGCCGACGCCCTCAAGGCGTAACGCGCGGTCGCACAGCACCAATAGCGTGGCGGACCGGGCTCCGGCCCGGTCCGCCGACCAGGCTGGGCTTGCGCCGCCCGGCGTCGTGGTGAATCCTTGTCAAGGAGGGCCGCGGGCGCCGGGCGGCGTTTCTTTTGTCTCCACCGGGGCTCGCGCACGCGGTTCGGCGAACCGTCTGAAAGGATTCCGCATGGAAGACCTGCTCAGGATCGACCTCACCTCGCGTCGCGTCACCCAGGAGACCATCGCGCCCGAGCTCATTCGCGACTACATCGGCGGCAAGGGCATCGGCACCCGCTATCTGCTCGACGAGGTCGGTCCCGACGTCGACCCGCTGAGCCCCGCCAACAAGCTCATCTTCGTCATCGGACCGATCAGCGGTACGAGCATGTTCGGCGGCAACCGCTACGGCGTGCACTACCTGTCGCCGCTCACCGGCGGCTACGGCGAATGCACCTCGGGCGGCCACGTCGCCCCGCAGTTCGCGCGGACCGGCTATAAGGTGGTCATCGTCGAGGGCGCCGCCGACACGCCCGTGTACCTCGAGGTGTCCGAAGGCGGTGGTGCGGTCCACCCGGCCGACGACCTCTGGGGNNTGCGTCGAGAACAACAAGTGGCACAGCCTGGGGCGCGGCGGGGCCGGTTGCGTCATGGGCTCCAAGAAGCTCAAGGGCGTCGTCTTTCACGGCGAGAGAACGGTCGAGGCGGCGCGCCCCGACGCCTTCAGGGCGCTGATCAGAGACATGGCGGAGCGCGGCAAGGACGACCCCGGCGTGGCGGCCTACCGGCGCGGCGGCACCGTGAACATGGTGCGCCTGCTGAACGGCGTGAACTCCTTTCCCACGCGCTACTGGCGCACCGGCCACCTCGACGACATCGAGCCGCTCACGACCGAGACCATGCGCGAGCGCTTCTGGGTCAAAAACGAGGCCTGTCCGCCCTGCATCATGCAGTGCGTCAAGCATTGCCGCGTGCCCGACGGCCCGCACGAGGGGCTCGAGCTCGACGGCCCCGAGTACGAGACGCTCTACGTGTTCGGCGGTCTCTGCCAGATCGTCGACTTCGCCGAGGTCATGTACCTGAACGACATCTGTGACCGCCTGGGCGTCGACACGATGACCGGCGGCAACCTCTGCGCCCTGGCCATCGAAGCCTCGCGGCGCGGTCTCATCGACCTCGAGCTCGACTTCGGCGACGCCGCGGGCGTCGCCGCTTTTCTGGAGTCCATGTGCCGGCGCGACACCGAGCTCGGCGACCTGTTCGCCGAAGGCATACTCGCGGTCGAGAAGGAGCTCGGTCTCGAGGGCGTGGCGGTGCACGTCAAAGGCATGGAGCCGGCCGGCTACGAGCCGCGCTCGCTCAAGGGCATGGGCCTGGCCTTCGTGGCGACCTCACGCGGCGCCTGCCATCTGCGCGCCACGTTCTACAAGGCCGAGCTCGCCGGGTTCATCGATCCCCAGACCACCGACGGCAAGGCGGCCATGTACATCGACTGGGAAGACCGTCTGTGCGTCATGGACACGCTCATCTACTGCCGGTTCTACCGCGACCTCGTGCCGTGGCCGTACATCACCGCGGTCGTAAACGCCGCGATCGGGGCCGACTACACCACCGACGACCTGCACGCTGTCGCGAACCGCATCATCACCGAGACGCACCGCTTCAACGAGTTGCGCGGCTTCACCGCCGGCGCCAAAGAGAAACTGCCCAAGTGGATCACGGAGCGACCCACCGACGACGAGCAGCAGCAGACCATCAGCCAGGACGAGATGGATGTCATGCTCGGCGAGTACTACCGGCTGCGCGGCTGGGGGGCGCCGGTCCAGTGACGCTGCGGCGCGGGCCTACCTGACGTAGCGGCGCACGCGCCGCCAGCGGTCCGACGCGTCGCGCACGGCCTCGGCGAGCACGGCGACGCGGGCGATCGACCCCTGCAGCTCGGTAAGACGCTCGCTCAGGTACTGGCCCTTCTCGCCCAGCGCGGCGGCTTTTTGGGCGGCGAGGTCGGCGCGCCTGCCGAGACCGTCGGCCAGGGGCAGGAGCTCGGCCTGCACGCGGCGGGTCGTGCGTACGAGGCGCCAGGCCCGCCGGCCGATCGGCACGAGCGTGACGAGGGCGCCGACCACCACGACGGCGAGCATGATCAGAAGGACGGTGCCGTTCATGGCCGACAGTCTACCCCTTGCGCGCCCAGACCAAAAAGCCAAGAAAGAGAGAGGGCGCGCGCGGCGACATCAGGCTCAGCCGCCGCCGGCGCCTCAGGGCAGGTTCAGCAGGTAGCGCCGGCAGGCGGTCGGCGGCTCGAAGTCTGACAGGCGGCTCACCTTGACGACGTCGCCTGTTTGCGGCGCCTGGATGATGAGGCCGTGGCCGGCGTAGATGACGACGTGGTGGATGGGGTTGCCGAAGAACACGAGGTCGGCCGGCTCGAGCTGCGACTCAGGGACAGGTGTGCCCATCTGCGCCTGGGCGGCGGCGAAGTGCGGAAAGCTGACTCCGTAACGCGCAAAGACGTAGAGCACGAGTCCCGAGCAGTCGAAGCCGCTCGGGCTGGCGCCGCCCCAGACGTAGGGGACGCCGAGGAACTGGAGAGCGTCGCGCACTACTCCGACCTGGGCCGCCGTGCCGTTGATCGTGCCGATCTGCGCCAGCGCGGCGCGCCCGAGCCGGCCGGCCGCCAGCGACGCGCTCCGGGCGCGCTCGTTGAGGATCGTCTTGATGCGGCCGTTCAGTCCGCTCAGGATGGCCTGCCGTTCGGCCAGCTGATCTTCGATCGTCACCCGCTGCGTGTCGATCTGCTGCTGGACGGCCATCGCCTGCTCGCGCTTTGCCGCGACCGACGCCTGCAGCGCGTCGACCTGGCCGACCGTGGCGAGAAAGCCGTCGCGCAGCTGGTGGTCCTGCTGGCTCACGCGCTGGAAGAGCTCGATGCGCGCGGCGGCGTTGGTGAGGCTGCCGCCGGTCAGCAGCTCGTCGAGCAGGCCGTAGTCGCCGAGCTTGTACATCCAGGCGAGGTGCGAGCCGAGAACGGCCTGCTGCTGGCCGAGGTCGGTCTGGCTCTGGGCGAGCTGCAACCTGATCTGGCCGAGCTGGGCCTCGATGGTGGTGAGCTGCGACTGTGCTCCGTCCCAGGCTTCCACGACGACCTCGAGGCGATTGTCGATCGCGGCGACCTGTTTTTGCACCTTGTCGGCGGCCTTGCGCAGTCCGGCGAGGCTCGTGTGGTGCCTGGTGGCGACGATCACCGTGGGGCTCGCGGCGGCGCGTGCCGCGCCGAGACCGGCAAGGCAGGCCAGGAACGTGCAGACCAGCAGGGCGGCGGGGATCAACCGTCGCCGGACGCGGTCGCGGCCGTGGGCGCGTGTGTCGTTCGGTGCGATCATGAGCTGTCTCACAAGGTCTCTATCGGCCGCCCGGCCCGCGTCTTGACTGCCCCGGGCTCACCAGCGGCGGCGCGCAGTGGCGCGGGGGAGCGCCCCGAGCCTTTACAGGGTCGGGGCGGGGCAGGTATACTGCCATCCCCACTTGGGGAATCGCCAGGTGGGCAACGTCGCGGGGTGGAGCAGTCCGGTAGCTCGTCGGGCTCATAACCCGAAGGTCGCAGGTTCGAATCCTGCCCCCGCTACCAAAAGCCTTCCGGGGCGCCCGTTCGGGCGCCCTATTTTTTTGTGTCGGCGCCGTTCTCGCGCCGGCGGAGTAACGTACACTTCTGACACCGGCGATGGCCCCGCAAGGCGGCAAGGAGAAACGTCATGGTGACGACCCTGATCGTCAACGGCAGTCCTTACGGCAGCGAACTGCCCTACAACGCGCTGCGTCTGGCCAGCGCGCTGCTCGTGAAGGAGCACTGGGTCGAGCTGTTCTTCCTGGGCGACGGCGTGCACACCGCGCGCAGCGGCCAGGATCCGCGTGGCGCGCACGCCTCGCTCGAGGACATGCTGAAAGAGCTGATCGGCAACGGCGCTGTCGTGACGCTCTGCGGGACCTGCTGTCAGGTTCGCGGGGTCACAGCCGACGACATCGTCGACGGCGCCCGTCTCGGTACGATCCACGACCTCGCCGACCTCGTCGCGCGCAGCGACCGGGTCGTGTCGTTCTAGACGTCGCGAGCGCGCCGGTGGACCCGACAGGCGAGGGGCCGCTCCCCAGCCGACTTGTCGGCGCCCTGCGCCGGCGAACGGCCGACCACGTCGCCGCCGGCGCCCTGCTGCGGCCCGGCGAGCGGGCGCTCCTCATGCTGTCCGGCGGCGCCGACTCGATGGCTCTGCTCGACATCGTGCGCGCCGTCGACGCGCGGCTGGGCCTGGGGCTCGAGCTCGCCGCCCTGCACGTCGACTACGCCACGCGCGGCGCGGCCTCGACGCGCGACAGACAGATCGTCGAGGACGCCTGCCGCGCTCTGGCCGTGCCGCTGCGTGTGGTGCGCCTCGCGCGCAAGCCGGCCGCCGCCGGGTTCCAGGAGCGCGCCAGGCGGATCCGCTATGACGCCGCGCGCGCGATCGTGGCGCGCGGCGCGGCCGACGTCGTGGTCACCGCCCATAACCGCGACGACCAGGCCGAGACCGTGCTCTACCGTCTCGTCAAGTACGCTGCGCCGTCGTCGCTGCGCGCCATGCGGCCGCGCGAGGGCGACCTCGCCCGGCCGCTGCTCTGTCTGGGGGCGGCCGAGCTGCGCGCCTACTGTCGCGACCTGCGCATCGTCTACGGGCACGACGAGAGCAACGACACGGTCGACTACCGTCGCAACCTGGTGCGCCACGAGGTGCTGCCGGTGCTCGCGGCGATCAACCCGCGCGTCGCCGAGACGCTCGCCGACGCGGCGGCGCTGGCCGACGAGGAGCACGCCGTGCTCGCCGTAGCGGTCGACGAGGCCTGGGCCCGGGTCGCCCGGCCGGTCGCCGGTGCGCCCAGCGACTCCTCGTGGTCGCCCGGCGACCCGCCGTGGGCGCTCGACGTGACCGCGCTGGGCGCCGAGACGCCGGCCCTGCGAGCGCTCTGTCTGCGCCGTCTGGCGCGCGCCGCTCTGGGTGACAAGGCGCTTGTCGGGCGCCGCCTCACCCAGGGCCTGGCACAGCTCGCGGCCGGTACGGCCGGCTCGCGGTCGGTCAGCCTGGGCGGCGGGTATGAGGCGGTGCGCGAGTACGACCGCCTCATGGTGCGGCCGCGGGCGGCCGCGCACGCCTGCCCGCCGGCCGTTCTGGCGCCCGGATCGGCGACCGTCTTCTGCGGTCGGCGCTTCAGCGCCGAGCTCATCGCCGGCGCCGCGTTCGAACGAACGGCCGCCGAGGCCTGGCTGGGCGTCGCGCGGCCCGACCGGCAGATCGTCCTGCGACACCCGCGACGGGGCGATCGCCTGCGGCCGTTCGGCATGACCGCCGACGTGCTGCTGAGCGACCTGTTCGCGGCGAGCCGGGTGCCGCGCGCCCGGCGGCCGCGAGCCGTGGTGGCCGAACTGGACGGTCGTGTTGCCTGGGTGTGTCCGGGGCGCAGCTCCGAATGGTTCCGGGTGACCTCGGGGACACCGTATACTCTGCATATCTTCGAAGAGGCGACGGAGGCGACGTGACCGACCCCATCGGCGACACCCTGGTAGGCCGTGACGAGCTGATGGCCAAGATCACCGAGCTCGGCGCCCGCATTTCGATCGACTACGAAGGCAAGGATCTCGTGCTCGTCGGCGTGCTCAAGGGCGCCGTGTTCTTTCTGGCCGACCTGGCCCGCACTCTCACCGTGCCCTGCGCCATCGACTTCATGGCGGTCACCAGCTACGGCTCGGCCACCGATTCGTCGGGAGTGGTGCGCATCCTCAAAGACCTCGACCATCCCATCGAGGGACGCGACATCCTGATCGTCGAGGACATAATCGACTCGGGCCTCACCCTGAGCTACCTGCTCAAGAACCTGCGCTCGCGCAAGCCGGCCTCGCTCGAGGTCTGCGCCCTGCTCACCAAACCCGAGCGCCGGCGCATCAACCTGGAGTGCCGCTACATCGGCTTCGAGATCCCCAATGTGTTCGTCGTCGGCTACGGGCTCGACTGGGACGAGCGATATCGTACTCTCGACCATGTAGCGGGTGTCCGAGCCGCGGCGATCGCCGAGCTCACGGGAGCCTGAGGGTTCTTTGCCCTAGCCTCAGGGGTATGCTAACCTCAAGTGTCCAGCGGACGCCCCCGCACGGCATGTCGGTCCCCTCGTCGAGAGAGATGGCGTGAGCAGATTCATTCGGAGTGCGTTCTTTCCCATCCTCGTCGTCATCGTTCTGGCGATCGTGGTGCAGATGGTGCTGCACACGACGAGCACCTCGAAGGGGACTCCCAAACCGGTCTACGCGGGCGCCACCTCGGTCGCCGGCGTGTCGGCTACCGAGCCGCTGTCGCAGCTCACCACCGACCTCGCCGCCGGCAGCGTGCGCAGCGTCGTGGCCGACCCCCAGACGCTCGCGGCCAAGGTCACGACGGGCGCAAAGACCGATCCCCTGGTGTCGTCGGCGAGCGCCGCCGGCGCCTCGCCGTCGCCCTCGGCGTCGCCGGGCGCGGCGTCGTCTACGACCACCGGCGCGAGCGCCGCGGCGACTCCCGCCAACCCGAGCTACGGCGTCGTCTTCGCCGACCCCACGTCGTTCGCGCAGCTCCTGGCCAAGTACAAGGTCACGTCGGTCCTGGGTTCCGTGCCGACGACCAGCAGCCCCCAGAGCTTCGTCAACGACCTGCAGAACGGGCGCGTCAAGTCGGTCGTCATGAACACCAAAGACCTCACGCTCCAGGTGACCCTGGGCGACAAGACCACGTACAAGGTCTCCTATCCCGACACCACCACCACCACTCAGCTCATCGACCAGTTCAACGTGCAGCTGGTCTCCAAGAACCCGGGCGGCGCCTGGTGGGGAAGCCTGATCTCCCTGCTGCTGCCGCTGGTCCTCATCCTGGGGTTCTGGTTCTTCATCATGAACCAGATGCAGGGCGGCGGCTCCAAGGTGATGAGCTTCGGCAAGAGCCGGGCCAAGCGCGTCAGCGTCGACTCGCCCAAGGTCACCTTCAAAGACGT
>PLTW01000226.1 GCA_003164655.1 Actinomycetota bacterium | reverse complement strand
CGGCTTCTTCCGCAGCCTGCTAGGGCTCTCCGGGCCGCGGCACGCGCGGCCGGCGAGGCTTCCGCCGCGCCGCCGCTACCTGACCGTGAGCTTGTTCGAGCCCACCTTCGACTGCCCGTTGCCGGCGGCGTCCGTGGCGTACACGAAGAACCGGTACCGTCCCGGTGCGAGTCGGCAGACGAAGCGCGCCACGAGCCGCTTGTCGACCGCTACGCCGACCGACCTGAGCTTTCTGACGAGCCGCCCAGACGAGGTCTTGACTCTGATCGTCACCGTCGCAGTCGGGCTGCCCGGGCGCGGATCGCTCACGTAGTAGGTGAGGCCTGCCCAGTTGCCGCGCCTGACCGACGCCGCCCAGTTGGCGACGGTCCTGGGCGGGCGTGTGTCGATGCGCACGGCGCAGGTGTGCGCGGCCTCCCTGTTGCCGGCCTCGTCGACGGACCGGTAGAAGACGGTGTGCAGGCCGTCGCCGGAATGGTCGGCGGGGGCGGGGATGGTGAGCGTCGTCGCTTTGGTCCAGGGGCCCTTGTCGAGCTTGACGAGCGTAAAGGCCACGCCGCTGCCGCCGGCGTTGTCGGCGGCCCGGAAGGTGAGGGTCTTGGCCTTCCTCTGCCAGCGGGAGTTGGCGCCCGCAACGCTTGTCACGGGCGCCCGTGTGTCGATCTTCACCGTGCAACTCCTGGCCTTCTCCAGGTTGCCGGCGTCGTCGGCGGAACGGTAGAGGACCGTATGCAGGCCGTCGCCCGAATGGTCGGCGGGGGCCGGGATGGTGAGCGCGTTGCCCTTCGTCCAGGTCGCGCCGGTGTCGAGTGAGTACTCGCTGTAGGCCACGCCGGTGCCGCCGGTGTTGTCGAGAGCGCTGAACGACAGGGCGACCGCGCCGTCGTGCCAGAGGGCGTCGGCGCCGGCCACGGTGGTCGTCGGCGCGACCGCATCGACGGCCAGGGGGTCGCCGAAGTACTCCCAGTAGAGCGTCCAGAAGAGCTTGTTGCCGCCGCCGTTGAGTCCGATCCAGGGGGTGTAGCGGTAGAGCGAATAGCTGGCCTGGTCGTCGGGCTGCACCGTGCCGTCACCGCAGACCTTGGCGATGCCGGCATACCAGCCCTGGCCGTCGTCGTGCAGCGACTCGGCCCCGTACCATATCTGCTTGCCGAAGCCCTTGTAGGCGGTGTTGCGCGCGCCTCCGTCGGGCACGCCGCAGCCCATCGCCCAGTCGAGGGCGGTGGCGCTGGGCTTTACGGCGCTCAGCAGGCCCTGCTCCTTTTGCAGCGTGGCGAGAATGACCTTGGGGCTCACGCTCCAGCCGCGGGCGGCCTGGGCCACGATCGCGCTGGCGCTGCGCGTGACGCCGTTGTGATCGGCCGCCTGGTAGGACGCAAGGACGCCGGTCTGGGCCGCCAGGAACGTCTGCACGGCGGACCCGCTCAGCGTATCGACGGCCGTGAAGTTGATGTCGGTGATGAGGTTGTCGGGATCGAAGGTGGCGGCGCCGACGCTAGCCGGCCGCAGCGCGGCAGCGCGCTGGGCGCCGGGACTGTACGACGGGTCACGTCTCGGCGCTACTGTGGCGGGCGCGGCGGCCGTGGACGCAGCCGCGGGCGTGACTGCGGCGGGCCGGGCGGCGGCGGGCCGGGCGTTCGCCAGCAGACCGGCCGGCAGCGCGCAGCAGATACAGCAGGCGATGAGAAGGCGCACCCGGGGCTGCCGCCGTCTCGGCGTGTCGGCCGTTGCACCGCCGTGGATCATCTCGCTGCGGCTCCTTGATGGGCGTCGCCTGTCCGGTGTCGTGACCGGCCGCTATTGACATCATACCGGGGATGCCCGTGCGGCGCCCGTGACCTTCCGAGCAGGCAGGCACGTCGCGCCCACGAGGTGGCGCCGGCGCCGCGGCGATCTTCACGGAGTCGCGGTGGCGTCTGCCGGGCATAACATGAAGACGACGGGGACTCAGGCGCCGCAGCCGTCGAGCCGCAGGCACGTGCTCTCAAAGACGCACAATTTGGCACATCCTGTCGCCGCACGGCTCGGCCTTTGCGATCGTTCCAGACGGTGACGGGGAGCCTTCGTCGTTGCGGCGCTTACGCTGCGCTCACGCTGCGTTCACGCTGCGTTCACGCTTGAATTCAGGAGCATATGGGGCGTTCGCATCGCTTGCAGCGCCCGGTCGCGTCCCGTAGGCTTGACTACGTCCTAGCGAAGCTCAAGGTGCACACAATCCACCATGGGCCCCACAATCGTCATCTAGGGAGAGACATGAAGGAACGCAATCTTCTGGAGGATCTGGTCGCGGTCAGTCCCGGCATGGAGATTTGGTGGGATTCTTCGCCTGTGATCTTCGGCAACTGGTGCAAGAAGATGCTGGTCAAGGCGGCGCCGGGCGATCAGGACAACCTCAAGGCCCAGTTCAAGCGCATGTACGACACAGACGCCCCGATGGGGCAGCTGTTCCGCGGCGTCACCACCAACCCGCCGCTCTCGCTGGCCGCCTTCAAAGACGACCCGGCGCGCTGGGAGAAGGTCGCTCAGGGCGTCCTCAAAGACAACCCGGGGCTCGACACCGAGAGCCTCTTCTGGCTGCTGTACAAAGAAGTCGTGCGCCAGGGCTCCGACATGTTCCTGCCGCTCTTCGAGGCGTCGGGGTACAAGGAGGGCTTTCTGTCGGGCCAGGTCGACCCGCGCAGCGCCTTCGACGGTGAGGCCATGCTCAAGCAGGCCCTCGAGATCCACGCGGTCAACCCCAACGTCATGGTGAAGGTGCCGGGCACGGCCGAAGGCTACCCCCTCATCGAGGAGCTCACGTCGCGCGGCATCGCCACCAACAACACCCTCACCTTCGTCTTATCGCAGCTTCTCGACTGCGCGAAGTCCGTGATGCGGGGTCTCGAGAAGGCCAAGGCTAACGGCGTCGACCTCTCCAAGTGGCGCTCGGTGATCACTCATATGGAGGCCCGCTACGGCGACCTCGGCGGTCTGCGCGAGTTCGGCGCCGAGAAGGGCATCGAGCTGAGCGAGGGCGATGTTCGCCTGGCCGAGCTGGCCATCTTCAAGAAGGCCTATCGCACCGTCAAGGAGCGTGGCTACCAGAGCAAGATGCTCTCCTGCTCGCTGCGTCTGGGCCCGACGATCGACGGCAAGCAGCAGATCTGGCACCTCGAAGAGAAGGCCGGCGCCAGCATCGTCGTCACCTGCCCGCCGTCGCTGATCGACGAGGTCATCAACTTCCCCCATCCCGACGACATCGTCTTCCAGGAAAACCGTATCGACGTCGATCCGCCCAAAGAGGTCATGGACAAGCTCCTGCGCATCCCCTACTTCGAGCGCGCCTACGACGAGGACGGCTACACGCGCGAGGAGTACAACACCCACCCGGCGCTCGTAAAGACCCACGCGGCGTTCTCCAAGGCCACCAACGAGATGGTCGCGTTCGCCGACAGCTGCCTCAAGGGCAACTGCCGCGCCGAGTAGAACCGGCTTGTGACGGTCACCTGACTGACGAAAGGACTTTGAGAATGACCGACATCAAAGACAAGGTCGTGCCGTGGGTTTTCACGGCGCCCGAGTACAACACGAGCATCCTCGACAAGGCGTGGGCCCAGCCCGACTGCGGCCGCATGATGTTAAACGAGAATCCCGTGCCGCCGTCGGAGCAGGTCGTCGAGGCCATCACCAACATCGCCAAGAGGGGCAACCGCTACCCCGACCGCATGTACCGGCTGCGCAGCAAGCTGGGTGAGCTGCACGGCGTGAAGGCCGAGAACATCGCCCTGGCCAACGGCTCGTCCGAGACCATCGACGCGATGATGCGCATCTTCCTGCAGCCGGGCGACGAGTTTCTGTGTTCCATCCCGACCTTCGAGATGTTCCCCTCGCGGGCCGGCCTGTGCGGCGCCACCACGGTCCAGGTGCCGCTGCGCGACGAGGATCTGCAGTACGACGTGGCCGGCATGCTGGCGGCGGTCACCGACAAGACCAAGCTGATCCTCATCATCAACCCGAACAACCCGACCGGGATCTTCATCGACGATGCCGACCTCATCAAGTTCTGCGAGCTGGGCATCCCGATGTGCGTCGACGAGGCCTATCTCGACTACCACCCCGAGGTCGAGGCCAAGATCGACCTCGTCAAGAAGTACCCGCACGTCTTTCTGTCGCACACCTTCTCAAAGGCTTTCGGCCTGGCCGGCATCCGCTTCGGCTATGTGGTCGCGGCTCCCGAGCTCGTCGATGCCTTCAACCTCATGTACCTGCCCTGGAACGTGAGCCTCATGGCCATGGCCGCCGCCGAGACCGTCCTCGACACCGGCGAGGTCAAGCAGAAGGTCAAGTACAACAACGACTGGATGGCGACGTTCGTCAAGGAGCTCGAGGCGGTTGGTCTCAAGCCCTATCCGCCGCACGGCAACTACATGCTCGTCGACGCTTCGGTCACCGGCAAGACGACCGGCGAGATCGTGCAGGCTGGCATGGACATGGAGAAGCTCTTCCTGAAGACCATCAAGCCGATCAACGGCAAGGACGGCTACTTCCGCGTCACCCCCGGCACTCCCGAAGAGAGCGAGCGCTTCGTGCGGTTCATCCGCAACTACTTCGGCAAGTAATGAAGCACCCGGACGGCAGTGTCCCGTCCACGCCTTTCGTCCGCGCATGCCCTCCCCCGCATGAGGGGAGGGCATGCGCGTTGTTGTCAGGACGACCCGGGAGAATGAAAGGACGCAGATGAGNNCCGGGCGCGCCCATGGGCGCCGCCCCCATGGCGCACACGCTGTTCACGCGACACCTGCGGTTCGACCCGGCCGACCCCGCCTGGCCCGACCGCGACCGCTTTGTGCTGTCGGCCGGCCACGCCAGCATGCTGCTCTACTCGCTCCTTCACCTGACCGGCTACGACCTCACACTCGACGACCTGCGCGCCTTTCGCCAGTGGGCCAGCAAGACGCCCGGTCATCCGGAACACGGTCATACCGTCGGCGTCGAGACGACCACCGGACCTCTCGGCCAGGGCTTTGCCAATGCCGTGGGCATGGCTATCGCCGAGCGCTTCCTGGGGGCCACGTTCAACGGCGACGGGCCCGACGTCGTCGACCATTTCACCTACGTGCTGGCCGGCGACGGCGACATGATGGAGGGCATCAGCAGCGAGGCCGCCTCGCTGGCCGGCCATCAGAAGCTCGGCAAGCTCATCGTCCTCTACGACGATAACCACATCAGCATCGACGGCTCTACCGACCTCGCCTTCACCGAAGATGTCTGCGCGCGCTTTGCCGCCTATGAGTGGCACGTGCAGAGGGTCGCCGACGGCAACGACGTCGCCGCCATCGACGCGGCCATCACCGCCGCTCAGGCCGAGGGCGGTCGGCCGTCGCTGATCGCGGTGCGCACGCACATCGGCTGGGGCGCGCCTCACAAGCAGGATACGGCGGCCGCCCACGGCGCGCCGCTGGGCGCCGACGAGGTCAGGCTGACCAAAGAAGCCTGCGGCTGGCCGCTCGAGCCGACCTTCTTCGTGGCCGACGACGTCAAGGCGTTCTACGAAGAGGCCGGGCGCCGCGGCGCGGCCACGCATGCGGCGTGGCGCCAGCGCCACGCCGCCTGGAGCGCCGCCGATCCGGCGCGCGCCGCCTCCTGGGATGCGGCCTGGAGCCGCGAGCTGCCGCCAGGCTGGGACGCCGATCTGCCGGTCTTCTCACCCGACGACGGCGCCGTTGCCACCCGAGCGGCGTCGGGCAAGGCCATCAACGCCCTGGCGCCCCACCTGCCGACCCTGATCGGCGGCTCCGCCGACCTGGCGCCGTCCAACAACACCTGGATCAAGGACGTTCCCGACCAGCAGGCCGCGACGCCGGCCGGCGCCAACTTCCACTTCGGCGTGCGCGAGCACGCCATGGCGTCGATCGCCAACGGCCTGGCCGTGCACGGCGGCGTGCGCCCGTATGTGGCCACGTTCTTCGTCTTTACCGACTACATGCGTCCCGCCCTGCGCCTGGCGGCGCTCATGGGCGAGCCGGTCATCTGGGTGCTCACCCACGACAGCATCGGCGTCGGCGAGGACGGACCGACCCACCAGCCGGTCGAGCATCTCGCCATCCTGCGGGCCACGCCCAACACCGTCGAGCTGCGTCCGGCCGACGCCAACGAGACGATCGAGGCCTGGAAGGTCGCCCTGCGCTGCGACGACGGCCCCGTAGCCCTCATCCTGTCGCGCCAGAACCTGCCGACCATCGACCGCGCCAGGTACGCCCCCGCGAGCGGGGTGGCGCGCGGCGCCTACGTGCTGGCCGACGCGGCCGGCGACGGCGCGCCCGAGGTGATCCTTCTGGCCAGCGGCAGCGAGGTGCAGCTGGCACTGGCGGCCCATGAGCGTCTCGTCGCCGACGGCGTGCGTTCGCGTGTCGTCAACATGGCGTCGTTCCGGCTCTTCGAGCGCCAGGACGCCGCCTATCGCGAGAGCGTCCTGCCGGCCGCCTGTCCCTGCCGCCTGGCCGTCGAAGCGGCGGTCAGCTTTGGCTGGGATCGCTGGGTCGGTGACGGCGGCGAGATCATCGGCCTCGATCACTTCGGCGCGTCGGCTCCGGCGGCGACCATCTTCGAGCAGTTCGGCTTTACCACCGACAACGTCTACCAGCGGGCCAAGGCCCTGCTGAGCGGCCGGTCCGCGGTCCCGCCGCTAGCGTAGCGCACCGCGCGCGCGGTGCTCGCGCCGGCCTCGTGCGAGGCCGGCGCGAGCACCGGAGTGTCCGTCGAGCGGTATCGGGGGAGCGACTGACGATCGTGCCCGAACACAGCGACGCTGCGAAAGTCCGCAGGGGCTTGCCGCTGCGCGCCGTCGCCTTCGATCTCGACGGTACGCTGGCCGACACACTCGGTCTGAATATCGCCGCGTTCCAGCATGCCTTTGCGCGCACGACCGGTCGCAGCTTCAGCGCCGAGGAGATCTGCGACCTGTGCGGCGCCAGTCAGGAGGGCGTCGTGGCCCAGGTGGCGGGCGACCGCCGGCGGGAGTGCCTGACGGCCTTCTACCGGTACTTCGAGACCCACTTCGACGAGCAGGTGACGCCCTACCCGGGCATCGACGAGCTGCTTGCTTTCGTCGCTCGCAGCGGGCTCGAGACCGCCGTGGTCACCGGCGCCGGACGGCGTTGTGTCGAGCTCACCCTGGCCAGACTCGGCCTCGTGAGCGCGGTCGGCGCCATCGAGATCGGCTCCGCCCAGGGCCCGCGCAAGCCCCAGCAGCTCGTCGGGCTTGCGACCCGCTGGAGGGTCGACCCGTCGCAGGTCGCCTACGTCGGGGACTTTCCTTCAGACATGCAGGCGGCCCGCGCCGCGGGGGCCGTGCCGCTGGGCGCCGCCTGGGACGCGGCAGCCGACGCCCAGAGACTGCGCGACGCCGGGGCGCAGGCCGTCTTTACCTCACCACACCACTTGCGCTCCTGGCTCGAGCGGAGCGACTCGTGACGCGGCCCGCGCGACCGACCGGAGGCCGGGCCGTCTCGCGCTCGCCGCGGTAGCTTTACTGGTGGGTGGAGACTCGTTTTTGGGTATGTCGAGAGCGTGAGCAACGCCGCCGAGAGCCCTAAGCCGCGCGACCTCCCCGAAGCGCTGGGTGACGAGGTCGTCGACCTCGTCGCTCAGGGGCACGAGCAGGACTATCTCGAGGCCACGCAGGTGGCCGCGGTGGTGCGCGACGCGGAGCTTACTCCCGGCGAGGCCGAAGACCTGCTGCTCATGCTCGCCGACCTGGGCATCGACGTCATTGAAGGCCAGGAAGCGGCCGCCCTGGCGGCCGACGAGCCCGGCGGCGCGGGCGAGGTCATCGCCGGACTCGATCTGAGCGCGGCGGCCCGGTCGAGCGACCCCGTGCGCGCCTATCTCTCGCAGATCGGCCGGGTGGCCTTGCTTTCGGCGGAGCAGGAGGTGGCGCTGGCCAAGCGTATCGAGCGCCACGATGCGGTCGCCAAGCGCACCATGATCGAGGCCAACCTGCGTCTCGTCGTCTCGATCGCCAAGCGCTACGACGGCCGCGGACTGCCGCTGCTCGACCTGATCCAGGAGGGCAACCTGGGCCTCATTCGCGCCGTCGAGAAGTTCGACTATCGCCGCGGCTTCAAGTTCTCGACACTCGCTCACTGGTGGATCCGCCAGGCGATCACCCGCGCCCTGTCCGACAAGGGGCGCACGATCCGCCTGCCGGTGCACGTCGTCGAAGCGCAGAACAGGATGCTCGGCGTGCAGCGTCGCCTCGAGCAGAAGGGCGGCCGCGAGCCGACGCCCGACGAGATCGCCGCCGAGATGGGCCTCGGTGCCGAGAAGGTGCGCGAGATCATGCGCACGAGCCGGGCGCCGGTGAGCCTCGAGACGCCGAGCGGCGAAGGAGGAGACTCCTTTCTCGGGGAGCTCATCGAAGACCAGGCGGCGGTTGAGCCGCACGCCGCCGCCGGCGAGGTGGAACGGCGCCTGCAGGTCGAGCGTCTGCTGAGCGCGCTGACGCAGCGCGAGCGCCGCGTGATCGAGCTCAGATTCGGGCTCGGCGACGGCCATCCGCGCACGCTCGAAGAGGTCGGCCGCGCGTCCGGGCTCTCGCGCGAGCGCGTCCGCCAGATCGAAGCCAAGGCGCTCGCCAAGCTGCGCAGCTTTCGCGACTCGCAGCACCTGCGCGACGCGCTGGAATAGCCGACCAAGCCGACGGGTGCGGCGGCTCCGCCGCCGGGGAATACTCGTTGCATGGACTGGCGCCGACCCAAGATCCAGGTGACCGACGAAGAGCTCGAGCGGCTGCGAAGCGCCTACCGCGCCCTCGGGCCGGGGTTTCCGGCCGCGGCGCTCGGGCTCTTTGAGCCGGAGGCCGGAGCCGGCGAGGGCGAGTGGTGCGTCAAGATGTTCGGCAGGACGGCGCGCTGCTTGAACGCCGGCGAGCTCGCCAGCACCGACCTTTTCGCCCTGCCTCCGTCCTGGGAAGTCATGCGCACCGAAGTGCGAGGGCTGGCTCGCCGGCGCAGCGTCGTGACCGTGTCGGGTTTCATGTACTGCCGGCCCAGGGGCACCTGGGAGAAGATACGGGTGCCGCTGCTGCACGTGTGGACCTTGAGCCTGGGCAAGGCGCTGCGCTTCGAGAACCTTCTGGACGGGATCGAGCTCAGCCCGGCGCGGCGGCGCACTCGTAAGGCCGCCTGAGGCGCTCGCCGGCGGCCGGCCCGGGCCTTCTCCACCAGCCGCCGCGCCTGCCGCCGGCCGGCTGAGGCCTTCTCACCAGCCGCTGCGCCTGCCGCCGTCGCGTTCGACCTTCTCGCGGCAGATCCGGGTGATGGCCTGGCGCACGGTGCGTGCGACGAGCCAGCCGACCGTGGTCGCCGGTCCCGCGTACTGAAGCAGCGAGCCGCGCCCCGTGCAGGCGACAACGACGGCGTCGGTCGAGGTGCCGCTGGCCGGCGCGCCCTCGGGGCTGCGCACCCGCCATTCGCCGAGCGCCATCGTCTTGGCCTCGGTGGCGGTCATGACGGCGTTCACCATGGCCGCCGGGGTGAGGGATGCGTCAATCAGCAGGATGGTGTTGATGGTGCCTGCCGCGACCGGCGCCGGAGGGCTGACGCCGGCGCAGACGGCGTTGCTCAGGCCCACCGAGACGACGGCCGCGACCGTCACGGCGGCGCCCGATTCGACGGCCATCGCGGCATGCTCCGTGGCGGCCGCGGTCATGAGCCCGATGAACGGCTCGTCGATGCCCAGGCGCGCGGCGAAGGCGGCGATCTCGTCTGCGGGAGAGCCGTCCAGATGAACGTCGTCGACGTGCATGTTGACGATCTGCCGGGCCTCGCCAAAGCCGCCGGCGACGAGCGCCGAGCTGAGCACCGTGAGCGGCCGTGCGCTGGCGACGCGCACCGCGGCCTCGTCGATGGTGACGGCCATGCCGGCGATCGTGGTGTCGAGCGGGTCGGTCACGGCCTGTGCGAGTCTGGCGGGTGTCGTGGGTGATCGTCCATGCGGGCGCCGGCAATCGTACCGCACGCGGCCGCCGACGTCGCCTCGGTTGACGGCCCCGATGGCCTGCGCTAGCCTCGCGGCCGCTGTCTGACGAGTCGGGTGAGACGTATGCCGGGACACCGTTGCCGCAAGGCCGCCGCCGCAGGCCTCGGGTGAGAGTCGCCTTGAGGCGCGCTCGACCGTGACCGTGATCGAAAGTCCTGCGATGGCCTTGCTTACGGTGCTGCTGGCCGGTCTGCTCGACGTGGCCTTCGGCGAGCCGCCCAACGCCATTCACCCGGTCGCCTGGCTGGGCCGGCTCATCGCGCTCCTCGAACGCGGCGCTCCGCACGAGCGCCCGCGTGCCGAGTTTGCCTACGGCGTGGTCATCGTGGCCGTCGCCACGGCTGCGGCGGCCGGCGCCGGTCTCGGCATCTGCCTGGCCATGACTCACCTGCCCTGGTGGCTGGCGCTGCCGCTGGGCGCGGCGGCGCTCAAAGTGAGCTTCTCGCTGCGCGGTCTGGTCGGCGCCGGGCGCTACGTGCAGCGTGCCCTTTCCGGCGATAGCGACAGCGCCGCGGCTCGCGAGGGGTTGCGCGCACTGGTCAGCCGCGACCGCGATCTCAGCCCGTCGCAGGTCGCCTCGGCGGCCATCGAGTCGCTGGCCGAGAACCTCTCCGACAGCGTGGTCGCGCCGCTGCTGTACTTCGCTGTTCTGGGCCTGCCCGGAGCGCTCGTCTACCGGGCCGTGAACACCCTCGACGCGATGGTCGGCTATCACGGGCGCTACGAGTACCTCGGCAAGCCGGCCGCGCGGCTCGACGATCTCGCTAATCTCATCCCGGCGCGCCTTAGCGGGCTGCTGCTGGTGGCGCTGGCCTGCTGCCGCTGCCGCGGCGCCGCCGCCTGGGCCGCGCTGCGCCGGCAGCGCCGCCTGTCGTCGAGTCCCAACAAGCTCTGGACGATCGCGCCGATGGCCGGGGCTCTGGGCGTCAGGCTGGCCAAACCCGGCGCCTACGCGGTTGGCCCCGACGAGCGCCCGCTCGGCGCGGCCGTGATCGGCGAGGCGGCGGCGATCGTCTGGCAGGCCGGCGCCGTCACCCTGGCCGTCACGGCCGCTCTTGCCGCCCTCGCCGCCGCCGCCCTGTGGCGCTGAGCCGCGCTTGGCCTGAGCTTGGCGGATTGACAGGCGCGGAGGCGCTCATTAGGTTGGCTCGCGTGGCAGGCGGCCGCACGAGACGGGCCGGTCGCCGCCGCCGAAGGGAGGTCTGCTCATGATGGCTGACACAGATGCCGGCCGCGCCGCCGGCGCGGCGCGCGAGCCGCAGGCGGGGGTCTACTGGTTTGGCGGCGACGCTCGCTGGCAGCCTCCGGGCGACGGCGCGCCGCTGACGCGCACGGTGCACGCCGACGTCTGTGTCGTGGGCGGCGGGTTCAGCGGCCTCTGGACGGCCTACTGGCTCAAGCGCCTTGATCCGGGGGCCGACGTGGTCCTGCTGGAGCGCGAGTTCTGCGGCGCGGGCGCCTCGGGTCGCAACGGCGGCTGGGTCAACGGCTGGGAGGACTCGATCGGCGCCCTCGTGAGCCGCTTCGGCGCCGAGTCGGCCGCCTGGCTTCTCGAGGCCTCGATGGGCGGCGCCGAGGTCATACGTGAGGCCGTGCGCGAGGGCGGCATCGACTGCGACCTGGCCTTCGAGGGAGCGCTCATCGTAGCCCTCTCCCAGGCACAGCTCGACGGCCTGCGCGACTTGCCGCGGGCGGCCGAAGCGATCGGTCGCGGCGAGCTCCTCAAGGTCCTGTCGGCCGCCGAGGCCCAGGAGGCCTGCGGCTCGCCGCGCGCCGTGGGCGGTCTGCTGCTGACCAGGGCCGGCAGCGTACAGCCCGCCCTGCTCGTTCAGGGTCTGCGGCGGCTGGCCGTCGAGGCCGGTGTGCGGGTCTTCGAGGCGAGCCCCATGACCAACCTGCAGCGCGGCCTTCCCGCGATCGTCGAGACGCCGGCGGGCACGGTGGTGGCCGACCAGGTCGTGCTCACCTGCGGCCCCTGGCTGGCCGGTCTGCGAGAGCTGCGCCGCACACTGTTCATCATCCCTTCGCACGTCGTGGCGACAGCGCCGGCGCCGGCCGCGCTCGACGCCATGGGCTGGCGTCGCGGCCGGCCCTTCGCCGACGCGCGCACCGCCGTTCACTACGGTCAGCGCACGGGCGATGACCGCCTCGTGTTCGGCCGCGGCGGCGGCCGGCTGGGCTACGCCGGCCGCATCGTGCCGGCGCACTTTCACGACGAACCCGAGATCGCCGAGATCGTCTCCGATCTGCGCGAACTGCTGCCCGGTTCACGGCAGTTGGCGATCGAGTGGCAGTGGGGCGGGCCGGTCGAACGCACCCAGCACGGCACGCCCTGGGTCGGTGCGCTCGGCAGACACGGCAACATCCACTACGGCACGGGCTTCGCGGGCAACGGCGTCTGTCCCACGCAGCTGATCGGTCGCACGCTGGCCTCGGTTGCGCTGGGTCTGGACGACGAGTACGCCGCGTCGCCGCTGGTGAGCGAACCGCCGTCGTACCTGCCGCCGGAACCGGTGCGCTCGCTGGGCGCGCGGGCCGTGCGCGCGGCCATCAACCGCTGCGAGGAGAAGGCCGACAAGGGGCTCGCCCCCGATCCGCTGTCACGGCTCGTCAGCCGCGGCCTCGACTTCTCGATGCCCGCCAAGATCCGCCTGCCCGGCAGATCCTGAAAAAGACAAGCGCGGCTCTACAGGCCGCGCAGCGGTCCGAGGACGAGGTGCGCATAGCCGCCGGGCGCCACGACGACCGGCCGCGAGATGGTCATGGACGGCCCGCCGGCGACCGGCGCGACGCGCACCAGATAGCGGCCCGGCGGGGCGGCGATCCGAAAGGCGCCGTCGCGGCCGACCAGGCCGCGGGCCAGCACCTGCCTCGTGCTCGGCGAGAGCAGTTCCACGACGACCGCCGGCGCCGGCGCCGGCGACTGGCCGGCGGCGATCATCGGCCCGCCGGGGTTCACCAGCGTGATCGTGCCGGTCAGCCCCGTCGCCTGTGTGGGAGCCGGCGTCGCCTGCCCGGCGGTCGCACCGCCGCTGCCGGCCGTACTGCCGCACGAGGCCACCACGACGGCCGCCAGCCCTAATCCCGCGACGACGAGCGCAAGGGCGGCGACGGGCGCGGCGCGCGACTGCTTCACGGCGTCCTCCTTGAGTAGCTTTACAAGAGAGACGTTTCCCACGACCGCCAGGGTTCGCGCGCCGTGGTCTATCCGGCGGCGACCGCGCCGGGCGCGATGCCGCTCGGCCTTTCGACGCGGATGGCGGCCACGCCTTCGAGCGGGCATTGATACTCGCAGGTGCCGCAGCCGATACAGCGCTCCGCAAGGACGACGGGCCGGGTCATCCAGTTGGTGCCGCCCTGGCCGTTCTTGATCATGACGCCGTCGGTCAGCGTGACCGCCTTGTGAGGCAGTGGGCAGACTTCCTGGCAGACACTGCAGGGCACGCCGCGCGCCCACGGCAGGCAGCGGTTGCGGTCGATGGTCGCGGTGCCGATCACCTGCTTCTGTTTGACCGCCAGGGCCAGGCTGGGGATGGCTCCCGAAGGGCACGCCGGGCCGCAGGCGCGGCAGTCGTAGAGGCAGTACCCGAGCCGGGGCGTAAGGACCGGCGTCCACAGTCCCGTGAGGCCGGCCTGGCCCAGGCTCGGCTGCAGTCCCGAGGTGGGGCAGACCTTGAGGCACTCGCCACAGCGCAGACAGCGTGCCAGAAAGTTGCCCTCGTCGGTCACCCCGGGCGGTCTGATGAGGCGCGGGTCGCGGCGCAGGTTCCACACGCCGGCGCCCAGCAGCGCCACCCCGCCGAGCCCGGCCGCCGCGGCCACGAGAAAGTCGCGCCGGCCGGGGTCGTATGCCTGCCACGGTCCGGGCCGCAGGCCCAGCGCGAAGCTCATGCCCGGCTCTCCCGGGCAGGCGACCAGACAGTCCAGGCAGACCGTGCACTCCGACGAGACGACCTGCGTTGAGCGCTCGTCGCCGGCGCCGGCGCTCGCGATCGCCCCCAGTCGGCAGGCGCCGGCGCAGCGCCCGCACGAGTCGCAGCTCGCGCCCACTACCGGCCGCAGCAGCGAGACTTTGGACAGCAGGCCGAGCAGCGCTCCAAGCGGGCACAGGTGGCGGCACCAGAAGCGATCGGCGAGGGCGTTCGCGGCGAGCAGGAGGGCCAGCAGCAGACCGAGGAACACGGCCTGCGCGTAATGCGGCTGGACCACCGGCAGCACCGGTCCGCGCAGATGAGCCTCGAGCGCGTTCACGATGCCCTGCAGGGCGCCGACGCGCTGCATTGCCGACTCCAGGCCGGTGACGATGTAGTCGAGGCCCGGTATGAACGCCGTGGTCGCGGTGCGGGTCAGCAGGCCGATGGGGTCGAGGACCATGAGGGTCATGACGCCGCAGGCGGCCATCGCCACGAGCGCCACGAGCAGAACGTACTTGGTGAGCCGCAGGCGCGGCGGCAGGCGCGACGCCTGCCGCCGCGCGCCCTTGAACCTGACAGTCCCGACGATCGTGCCCAGTGGGCAGATCCAGCCGCACCAGACGCGCCCCGCCACGAGCGTGACGATCAGCGTAACGACGGCCAGGGCCAGCCCCGGCAGCCAGGTACGGCTGGAGAGCATGGTCACAAAGGAGGCCAGGGGGTCGAAGCGCAAGAAGACGTTGCCGCCGGGGGCTGCGTGGCGGCTCTGCACGGCGGCAAACAGCAGGTAGGTAAACAGGGCGAGGGCGACGCCCTGCGTGACGCGCCGCGCCCAGCGCAGCGCAGGCCAGGCGGAGTGCCGCGGCCGGTCTGCCCGCGGGCCCGCGCTCACGGCGTTGCGGCTGTGCGTCCGCGCGCCCGCGAGATGCTGATCGTAGTCGCGCTCGCGGCCGTCGCGATCACAGGTTGAAGTGGGCGATCTTGACCTTCGTAAGGTCGATCCGCCCCAGGCCCATCTTGGCCATGGAGGCGATGTAGGGCACGCTCGCGGCCTTCTTGAGCCCGTACACCCTGGTGGCCGCGTAGGCGTCGGCGGCCACGATGTCGTGGCTCGCCAGAACGATGTTCTTGATGCGTACGTCGGCAAGCGAACCGCCGGTGGGGCCGTTGCTTGTCAGGATGCGCACGGCGTCGACGACCGTGAGGTCGGGCCGCAGCAGGCTGGCGATATCGGCGATGCCCTGACTCAGGTCGGCGTGCAGACCGCCGCGGTTCTCGATCAGCCCCATGAGGTTCTTGCCGCCGATGGTGAGCACGCTGCTGCCGTGCTGTTTGACGATCGGTACGTCGATCAGCACGTCGGCGGCGATGGCCTCGCGGTAGAACTGCCACGAGTGCAGCCACCTGCCGTGCGGGATCTTGTAGGTGGCCCAACCGGTCGGGCTCATGGTGACCATCTTGCCGCCGGCCCCGGCGACTGCCGCGGCGATACCCGAGCCCTGGTAGGCGCCGGCCGGCGAGGTGTTGATGGGGTAGTCCATCACGTGCACGCTGCGGGCCTTGGCCGCCAGGCACAACGAGACCAGGGCGGCGACCACCGTGGGGTTGGTCGTCGCGGCATACTGGGGCGCGCGCGCCGTGCAGATGTTGGGCTTGATGACCACGGTCTGGCCGGGCTTGACGAAGCGGCTCATGCCGCCCAGCCCGGCGATCGCCTTGCGCGTGATGGCGGCGACGTTCTTGCCGTGCGCGACGGTGAGGTAGGGGAGAGCGCCGCCGAGCGCGTCGGCGGCCGGCTCGGCCTGCTCGGCGGGGCCGGCGCCGAAGGCGCCGTCGGGCTCCAGTGCGCCCTGCGCTGCGAGCGCGCCGGCGCCGAGCGACGCGGCGCCCATCATCCTGAGGAACTCGGCACGAGAGAGCGGCTTCATGACAACCCCCTTCTGAGCGACACGGCACTCGTAAGTTGAGAGTGTAGCAGCCGTTGGTCCGCTCGTCAGCGTGTGCCCGGCCGTCGGCGCGTGCCGGGCCGGCGGCCGACGCACGGCAAGGTCGCAGCGCTGCGGGCATGGCTGTCGGTGAGCTCGTCCACGGGTCAGGTGTACCCCGGCCGAGGTTTGGCAGGATCAGGGCCATGTGATAGTGTCCCGGCTCACCGAACCGCACGGTCGAACACACCATGCGATCTTCGGTCCGCCGACCGGGAGACGATGCGGTGGTGAACAGCAGGAGATTCAGGCTCTCATTCGTTCTTTCGCTTTTTGCGACCCTTCTCCTGCTCGTCGTGCCCTCGGTCGCCGCCGCGAGCACGCTGGCAACTACCAGGACCCAGGCCCGGACGGCCGCCGCCCAGGTCGCCGCGCTCGACCAGCGGCTCAACCAGACGGTCGCCGGTTACGCCGCCGCCGCGCAACGTCTCGACCTGCTGCAGTCGCAGGTCGGCGCCGGCCGGGTCGCGCTGCGCCTCGAGCGCTACCAGCTCACGATGTCCCAGCAGCAGCTCGCCGAGCACCTGGTGTCGGCCTACAAGGGCGGCGGCGCCGGCGTTCTGAACGCTCTCTTTCAGACGGGCAGCTTCGACGACCTGCTCACCCGGATCGATTATGTGCAGCACCTGACCGGCAGCGACGCCGGCATGGTGCAGGCCATCGCCCGGCAAAAGCATCAGGTGCAGATCCGGCAGGCGTGGCTCCAGACGGCTCTGCAGGGCGCCCAGCAGACCGCCAGCCAGCTGGCCGTACGGCGTAGCGGGCTCAGAGCCGAGCTCGGCGAGCGGCGCGCGATGCTGCACGGTCTGAACGCCGCAGTCGGCCGCCTCGTGGCCCAGGCCAAGGCCGTGACCCCAGTGGTCACGCCGGCCAAGACCAGCGGCGCGCCGCCCTCGACGGCCGGCGACGGCAGCGGCCCCTGGTGGCCGCTGATCAAGTCCGCGGCCGGCGCCGACGGGGTGTGGGCAGAGGGGTTGTACCGCCTTATGCTGGCCGAATCGGGCGGCTCCGCCGCGGCCTCCAACGGGATCGACTACGGCCTCTTCCAGTTCGCCCCCGGCACCTGGAAGGGCTCCTGGAACCCGTATGGCGCGGCGAGCATCCTCGACGGCGGCGCGCAGATCAGGGCCACCGCCCTCGCCATTCACCTGGGGTACGGACCATCCTGGTGGCCGTCTACCTATCCCTGGGCCTTCTCGCGCCAGTAGCAGCCGAGCCGCGGCTGGGGCGTGCCCGGCGACTCGAGGCTGAGCGACCGTTGGCTCACACTCGGTTCGAGGCTTGGCGACCGTCGCTTCAAAGTCGGCTAGAGGCCTCGCGACAGTCCTCTCAGACTCGGCTCGAGGCTTGGCGACCCTTGCCTCGAGCATCGATCAGCGAACCTCCGCGTCGGTAGGGGGCGCGCCGAAACGGGGATAGAGAGGCGAGGCGGGCGGCGGCTCCGCCGAGCAGTCGACCGGCGACGAAGTGGAGGCACTGCGTGTCTGTTGATCCCGTGCATGAGGCGATCGCTCAGCGACTGGAGGCCTTCGACGAGCAACGCTTCGGCGAGCGCCTCTTCAAGCACGACGCGACGCTCTGGAAAGACGACGCGCAACACCGTGAGATCATCGGCAACGCCCTCGGCTGGCTGAGCGTCGCCGCCGACGGCTTCACCGAGGCGGTGCTGCTCGGCATGGGCGGCTCGAGCCTCGCGCCCGAGGTGCTGCGCCGCACCTTCGGGGTAGCCGAGGGGTTTCTCGATCTGCGTATCTGCGACTCGACCGACCCGGTCGCGGTGCGCGCGGTCGAGGCGGCGCTCGACCTCGAACACACCCTGTTCGTCGTGTCGAGCAAGTCGGGCGGCACTACCGAGACGGCCTCGTTTCACGCCTACTTCCACGAGCGCCTCCGCGAGCTGCTCGGCGAGGCCGCGGCCGGGGGCCATTTCATCGCTATCACCGACCCCGAGACCTCGCTGCACCACGAGGCGCTCGCGCAGGGCTTTCGCGCCGTCTTTCTGAATCCGCCCGACATCGGCGGCCGGTACTCGGCGCTGTCGTATTTCGGACTTGTGCCGGCCGCCCTCATGGGGCTCGACGTGAGGCGCCTGCTCGAGCGCGCCGCGCACGTGACCGCCGTGTGTCGCGACAGCGTGCCGGCGCGTGAGCATCCGGCGTTCAAGGTCGGGGTCGCCCTGGGCGAGCTGGCCCGCGCCGGCCGCGACAAGGTGACCTTCTTCCTGTCGCCGTCGATCGCCTCGCTGGGCGCCTGGCTCGAGCAGCTGCTCGCCGAGAGCACCGGCAAGGAGGGCACCGGCCTCGTGCCGATCGACGGCGAGCCGCCGGGACCGCCCGAGGTCTACGGCGCGGATCGGGTGTTTGTCTCCCTGCAGGTGGAGGGCGAGCACGACGCCCGCACCGCCGACGCGCTGCAGGCGCTCTCGGCGGCCGGCCACCCCACGATGAGCCTCACCCTGCCCGACATCTGGGACGTGGGCGCCGAGTTCGTGCGCTGGGAGATCGCGGTGGCGGCCGCCGGGGCGGTGCTCGACATCGATCCGTTCGACCAGCCCAACGTGCAGGAGAGCAAAGACAACACCAGGCGCCTGTTGCGCGCCTTGGCCGGCGACGGCCGGCTGCCCGACGTGACCGTCGCGGCCGACGGCCGGCGTCCGACGGCCGCGGTCGGCGACGACGCCCTGCCGGCGGCCGTGCGGGCTCTGCTCGACGCCATTCGGCCGGGCGACTACGTGGCCCTGCAGGCCTATCTGCCGCCGGCCGAGCCGCATCAGCGCATCCTGCAGGGCGTGCGTCTGCTGCTGCGCGATCACTTTCGCGTGGCGACGACGCTCGGCTACGGGCCGCGTTTTCTGCACTCGACAGGGCAGCTCCACAAGGGCGGCAGGCCCAGTGGCGTGTTCCTGCAGCTCACTTGCGCCGAGCAGAACGACGTGACGATCCCCGGACAGCCGTACACGTTCGGCCAGCTTGTGCAAGCCCAGGCGCGCGGCGACCTCGAGGCGCTGTCGTTACGCGGTCTGCGCGTCCTGTCGGTCGACCTGGGCCCCGACCCGCTGCCGGGCCTCACGTCGCTGGGGGGCATCGTCGCCGAGTTGCTGCGAAGCTAGCCGAAGCGGGTAGAACAGCAGCGGCGGGTGGATCGGCCCGCCGCAGCACGACCGGAACGCGACTGCAAAGGAGTCATGCATATGGAACTGGCGATGGTCGGTCTGGGCCGCATGGGCGGCAACATGGCCCGGCGTCTGCTGCGCGACGGCCACCGGGTTGTGGTGTGGAACCGCACGTTCGCAAAGGCGCAGGAGCTCGAAAGCGACGGCGCCGAAGCCGTCGAGCGGCTCGAGGACATACCCGGCAAGCTTGCCGCGCCGCGCGCGATCTGGTTCATGCTGCCCTACGGCGCACCCACCGACGAGGCCATCGACTCACTCGTCCCGCTTCTGGCCAAGGGCGACATCGTGATCGACGGCGGCAACTCGCCCTACCAGCACGACGTCGAGCGCGGCGCCCGGCTCGAAGCCCAGGGGCTGCGCTACCTGGACGCCGGTACGAGCGGCGGGGTGTGGGGACTCGAGGTCGGCTACTGCCTCATGGTGGGCGGCGATCGCAGCGCCTTCGACCATATGGAGCCGGCGCTGGCCACGCTGGCGCCCCCCGGCCACGGCTACGGCTATATGGGTGGTTACGGCGCCGGCCATTTCGTGAAGATGGTCCACAACG
>PLTW01000212.1 GCA_003164655.1 Actinomycetota bacterium | reverse complement strand
ATGCCGGTCGCCGCTGCCTACCGCAACCACGTCTGGACCTACGACATCGTCTACGACGCCACATCCTCAGGCCGCACGATGAAGGTGCTTACCGTGGTCGACGAGTTCAGCCGCGTGGCTCTGGCCACCCACGGCGCCTACTCCATCACGGCGCGCACTGTGAAGGCCGTCCTCGCCGACTTGTTCGCAGCCCACGGCGTTCCCGCGGTCATGTGGTCGGACAACGGCGGTGAGTTCATCGCCACCGAGGTGGTCGACTGGCTTGCCGAGAGCGGCACCGACACCTTTCACATCGCCTCTGGCAAGCCCTGGCAGAACGGCTTCGGGGAGTCGTTCAACGCCCGCCTGCGCGACGGCGGCCTAAACAAGCACGAGTTCTGGAGCCTCGCCCACGCCCGCGTGCCGCTCGAACGATTCCGGGTCGAGTACAACACCGAGCACCCGCACAGCTCGCTGGGCTACATGACGCCCGAGCGGTACGCCGCGACCCGCCCCGCCGGCGTCGCCCGACAAGGAGCTGCTACGATGCCAGACAAGCGGAGACACTCACCACCCTTCGGCTGGAACCAGAGACGGGGGCATCCCACCAGAAGGAGCAGTTCATGGAAGCAGGAATAGTCACAGTGGTGGGAGCCTCGGGGACCCTGGGGTCGGAGATTGTCCGGGCCCTCCTCAAGAAAGGGGCCCGGGTCAGGGCAATGGTCCGGGCTACCAGCAACCGCACCAAACTCGAATCCCTCGGGGTGACGGATTTTGTGGTGGCCGACCTCATGGACCCCACTTCGCTCCAGCGGGCCCTGACAGCCGAGCCCCGGGCTCAGGCTGTGGTTGCCAGCGCCATTGGCTCCAGCGCCCACACGGCCCGCACGAAGGGAGACAACTCCCGGACGGACAACGAGGGGTATCGAAACCTGGTGGACGCGGCCAGGAATGCTGGCGTTCCCCGAATAGTCCTGATCTCGATTCTCGAATGCGACAAGGCATCCGAGGTGCCCCTTTTCCACAACAAGTTCGTGACCGAGCAATACCTGGCCGAGAGACGCCAGCCGTACCTCGCCCTGCGCGCCGGGGCCTTCCTCGACCGGGCCCGGGACATGGTGGCCCCAAAGGTTCGCAAAGGAGTCTTCCCTGAGATTGTCCCCGGAGTCGCCATGGGCATGATCTACACGCCGGATCTCGCCCGGTATGCGGCCCAGGCCGCCCTCGACGTGCCGGCTTCGGCCCTGAACCAGAGCGTGGATGTGTGCTGGGACGTTCCGGCCACCGGGCCGCTGCTGGCTGCGGCCTTCACCCGGGCCCTGGGCCGACCGGTGGTCGCCAAACCCGCCTTCCCGCCCCTCCTTATCGCCGTGATGCCATTGGTGGCCCGGTTCGTCCCGACCCTCCGGGACATGCTCGCCGTGCTGGCGTGGATACGAAAGGGCGGCTATGTCAGCCGTGATAGCCAAAAGCAGAAGGACCTGTTCGGTGAACCGCCGACGATCGAGGAAGCGGTGGCCCAGTACTGCCGGGACAAGGGTCTGGTCGGGCCAACAGCGTCCTGAAGGCCGCACTCGTCCCCGGCCCGCAAAGGGATAGTCTCTTCTTCGGGCTGAATCCTCAGGGACTTCCGACTGCCAAGGACGATGCGACCCGTGAATTCCCGTTGCGCGCCGGCTTCAGTGGGGAGCCGACGCGCACGGGCAATCCTGACGCTGCTCGCCGTGTGACAGCCGCCATGGCGCGTGCAAGACTGAAGCCGTGACGCAGGAACCCAGACGAGCCCGCTACGGCGAGGTCTTTGGCATCGCCGAGTTTCGCGCGGTGTTTGCCGCCCACGTCATCTCGATGCTCGGTCAGGTGATCGCCGCGGTCGCCCTCACCGTCCTGGTCTACGAGAAGACGGGCTCGCCGGCCCTTGCCGCACTGACCTTCAGCGCCGCCTTCCTGCCCTATCTTCTCAGCGGCACCCTGTTGTCGTCGGTAGTCGACCGCCTGCCCGCGCGGCAGGTGCTGGTCACCTGCAATCTGGCCAGCGCCCTGGTGGTCGGCTCGATGGCGCTGGTGGCGCTGCCGGTCTGGGCGCTGCTGGGGCTGCTCTTCGTGCTCGGCTTGATCGCTCCGGTCTTCTCCGGAGTGCGCGCCGCGACCCTCACCGACATCCTCGGCGAGGGACCGGCCTTCATTCTGGGGCGCTCGCTGATCCGCCTCGTGGCCCAGGTCAGTCAGGTGGCCGGCAACCTCGCCGGCGGTCTCGTGCTGGTGGCCGTCTCGCCGCGCGCCACCCTGGCTTTTGACGCCGCGGCCTTTGCCTGCTCGGGACTGCTCCTGCGTCTGGGCACCAAGAAGCGGCCGCGACGTGTCGCAGCAAGCGAGCTGTCGCTGCTGCGCGACTCGCTGGCCGGACTGCGCGAGGTGGTCGCCCAGCCGCTGCTCGCCCGTCTCTTCATCTTCGGCTGGCTGCTGCCGGCCTGCACGGCGGCCCCCGAAGCCCTGGCGGCGCCCTACACTCATGAGATCGGCCACGCGGCCGGCGCCGTGGGTCTCTACCTGGCCGGTCTGCCGGCCGGGACTGCTCTCGGCGATCTGTGGGTGGCGCGCGCCGCCTCGGCGCGCACCCAGCGGCGAATCGTGGTCCCCGGCGCCGTGCTGACCTGCCTGCCGCTGCTGGCCTTCGTCTGGCAGCCCGGGCTGGCCGGCGCCGTGGCCCTGCTCTTTGTCGCCGGCCTGGGCTGCGCCTACATGCCGGGCTTCGACCAGACCCTCCTGGCGGCCAGCGACGAGGGGCTGCGCGGCCGCACACTGGCGACCCAGACGGCCGGCCTGATGTTCGCCCAGGGGGTCGGTTTCGCCGCCTGTGGGCTGGCAGTGGTGGCGATCTGGCGGCCGCGGCACTCCAGCGCCACAGAGATCGGTACCGTGGCTTAGAGACGTTACTCCTCGCGCACTAAAGTAGTTCGTCCGGCGCCACTCCTGGTCGGCGGTCAGCAGCGCCGCCTTGCCGACCTCTTTGAGATACATGCGGACCGGATCGTTGGTGGAGGTCCTGGTAACGGGTCTGCCGACAGAGCCGCGTGCCACCCCACCTGCGATCAACAGCTCTTAACGCAGCTTCAGGATCTGGGCACGTCTTGCCCAACCCCTTGCAGTCCGCTCGAAGTTGTGAGGAACAGCTCCTCGCCGACGTCAAGGCACGTCGACAATGTCCACGGTCGGCGTGTCGGCGAGAAGATTCTTCGTATACTCGGCTTGCGGATTGTCGAGCACTTCATCCACGCAGCCATATTCAACTAGCTCGCCGCGGTTCATGACGGCTACTGTGTCGGCCAGACTGCGTACCAGGGGCAGGTGGTGGGTCACAAAGATCATCGCCACGCCCAAGTCACGAACGAGCTTGCTCAGAAGTTCAACGATGGATGCCTGCACCAAGACGTCCAGCGACGACGTCACCTCATCGCAGATAAGCACTCTTGGCTCTGCCAGAAGTGCTCTCGCGATGGCGACGCGCTGCCTCTCACCACCACTTAGTTGGTCGGGGTACACCGAGAGCAAGGACCCGTCCAGCGAGACTCTCTCCAGAGCCTCGATCATGCGGGTTTCTCTCTCGTTTCGGTTCAGCTCAAAGAACATCTTCAGCGGCAATGAGAGGATCTGGGCGATCGATTTGCGCGGATTCAGTGATGCGTAGGGGCTCTGGAAGATGTACTGGATCGCCTGCCGGTCGCTCTTCGGCCGCTCCCGGGAGTTGCGCTTGAGCTCGTGGCCGTCGAGCTTGATGCTGCCAGCAATCCTGCCGGAGTGGATGCCGCTAATGCAGCGCGCCAAGGTCGTCTTACCGCTTCCGGACTCCCCCACAAGCGCAAGGCAGCGGCCCGAATCCACCGACATGTTGATGCCGTGAATAACGTCGTTGTCCCCGTACGAGCACCTCACGTCAGCCACAGTGATGACGGCGCCCTCCCCGTCTGTGTCCTCGGTGCGTAACCGTGACGCGAATTCGGTGTCGGCGGGCTCCGCGACTACCTCACGCCAGCGCCAACAGCGAACGCGATGGTTTTCGTCCGGTCCATCGTCTGGCGGAAACTCCGCGCGACACTCGCTGATCGCGAGCTTGCAGCGCGGAGCAAAGCGGCAGCCCTGCGGCCGATGACCGGGCCCCGGAGCCCGACCGAGCGTGCCGCGCAGGGTGTGCTTCCCGCTGAGGTCTGGGACAGAGATCAACAGCCGACGAGTATAGGGATGCGAGGCACTGCGGAACAGAGTCTCCGTGGGACCGACCTCCACGATTCGCCCGGCGTACATCACGGCGATGTGGTCCGCTACGTTGGCCACCACAGCGAGGTCGTGAGTGACGTAGAGCGCCGCCACTCCGTACATTCTGGTCAGGTCCTTGACGGTGCGCAGCACATGCGCTTGCGTAGTCACATCGAGGCCGGTCGTGGGCTCGTCGAGGACGATCATCGCCGGTCGGCAGGCGAAAGCCATGCCAACCGCCACGCGCTGCTGCTGACCTCCCGAAAGCTGGTGCGGATACCGCCTGAGAAAATCCCTTCCGCTTGGCAGGAGGACTTCGTCCATCATCTCCGCGACGCGCGCCTCACGCTCCTCGTTCGACGTGCCGAAGCCGTGGGTCACGAGGATCTCCATGAGCTGCGTGCGAATTCGCAGGGCGGGGTTCAGCGACATCGACGGGTCTTGCGGCACGTAGGAGATAAGCCGCCCGCGAATGCTGCGCAGCGTCTTGGCGTCCATCGCAAAGACGTCACGCCCATCGATCGTTATCCGGCCACCACCCAGTACGGCGCCGTGACGCTCGAACATAAGCAGTGCCGTCGCCACGGTGGTCTTGCCCGAGCCCGACTCGCCGACAAGTCCAAGGATCTCGCCCCCGCGGATGGTGAATGCCACCTCGTCTGCGATGTCGACTCCCGAGCCCTCGAGCTCGATGCTCAGCCCCTCGACCGTGAGCACGACGTCGCTCACTGGTTCGCCATCTTTCGGTCCAGACCGATGATGGCCCGTGACATCCCATCGGAGACGAGATTCGCCCCGATCGTCGCGATCGCGATCATGAGGATGGGCGCCAGCAGTGCGTAAGGCTGGGCGGAGATTCCGATGCGGTTCTCGTTGATCATCAGGCCCCAGTCAGCCAAGGGCGGCTGCAAGCCAAAACCCAGAAAGCTCAACGCCGCGATGATGCTGATGGAATAGGCGAAACGGATACCGGAGTCGACGAGTACCGGAGTGGTGATGTTGGGCAGAATCTCCGACCACATGATCGACAGTTTGGGCATCCCCAGTGCCTCTGCAGCCTTGACGAAGTCGAGATTCACGATCCGCAAAGCCACACCCCGCGAGACGCGCGCGACTGCCGGTATGTGAGTGAATCCGACGGCCACCACGATGAGCCACGGGTTCGGGCCGGCCACGGAAACGATCAGCAGCGCGAAAATGATGGCCGGAAAAGCGAGGACCACGTCCAGAAGCCGCATGACCGTTTCGTCGACACCACGCCTGCTATAGGCCGCAATCAGGCCCAAAAGAAGCCCGAAGAACTCGCCGATGAAGGTAGCCACCAGCGCCAGAACGAGCGTGGTGCGACCGCCGTACAATACCCTCGAGAGAACGTCGCGGCCCAGGTAGTCCGTTCCAAGGGTGGCGACTCTCGAGGGTAGCTGGAAGCTCGCGCCGACGAATTCGGTTGGTGAGTGGGGCGCCAGCATGGGTCCGAAGATCGCAATCACAAAGACGAAAACAAGAAAGGCGACACCGATCTTCGTGCGCCGCAACTTCCAGGCCGCTTTGGGCGTCTGGAGCCACTCACGCTGGCGGCGCGCAACCGGCAAGTCGGGGGTCTCGGCCTGCTCGGGGTCGACCTGCTCGGTTTGACTGGGGGATGTCAACGCAGCCCCGTCCGCAGCCGAGGAGTCACCAGAATCGTGATGATGTCGGCAGCCAGGTTCAGGAGTACGTACACCGACGCCAGGATCAGTGTGATCGCCTGGATGGTGGGGATGTCTCGCTCGGTGATGGCGCTGATCAGGGCACTGCCGATGCCTGGATATGCGAAGACGTACTCGACGGCAACGATGCCACCGGCCAGCCATGCAAGCTGCATGGCTGTCCCCTGAACAGCCGGCACGATGGCGTTGGGCACGGCGTGCCGCCAGATGACGATGCGTTCAGGAAGACCCTTGAGGCGAGCCATCGAGATGTACTCGCTCTCGAGGATCTCGATGGTGTAGGCGCGCATCATGCGCGTGATGTAGGGAAAGACAGCGAGCGTAAGGGTGAGCACCGGGAGCACCAGTTCGTCGAGCTGCCGGTAGACTGGGACGCTTGGATTGGGCCGCGCGATCGGCGGAAACAGGTGCAGCACCTCGGTCGAGAGAATGATGATCACCAGAATGCCGATCACGAACTCGGGCAGCGCCGCAAGCGCAACCGTGCTGGTGGTGACGGCACGATCCAGCCGTCCATCGCGTCTGAGTGCGGCATATGTGCCAAGACCGATCGAGAGTGGCACGCTGACAAGGGCGGCCAACACCACCAGTACGGTTGAGTTGTAGAGAGGCTGGCCGATGACCTGACTCACCGGCTGGTCCATCCCGACGAACGACCGCCCCAGGTTGCCCGAAACGAAATGGGACACCCAAATCGCATACTGCCTTGCCACGGGCTTGTCCAGGCCCAGCTGGCGGCTCAGAACTGCGACTTTCTCGGGAGTGGCCGTATTGCCGAGAATCGCCCGGGCGGCATTCCCGGGCAGCGCCTGGGTGGCCAGGAAGATCAGCACCGAGACGAGGAACAAGGTGCCGATGCCGAGCGCCAGGCGCTGCAAAATGAGGCGGGCCAGGTGCATCTTATCGACGACCGCCCCAGGACTCGGGGTCTAGGCGAGCCACAGCTCGTTCACGTATCCGTCATTGAACGGCACACCGGAGCGGCAGGGCACGAGCCCCTGCACCTTCTGAGTGCTGGCATCTACCTCATTGGCCCAAGACCAGATGTCCCAGGCGCCGATGTTGTAGTCGACCCGGTAGGCCTCCCTTATGATCTCGGTACGCTTGGCGTCATCGATCGTGGCAATTGCCTGAGAGATGAGCGATGTCCACTGGGGATCATTCCAGTGGGCTTCGTTCCACACCTGAAAATAGTTTGCCTGCACCAGGTACGGATGCGCCGAATACCAACCCGGTCCGTTGGACCAGGTGAGGTACTTGCTGCCCCAGTAGATGCTCTCGTCGATTTCCTGGGTGATGACCGTGACGCCGGCCTGCTTGGCCTGCTGAGCGAAGATGGTGCAGGACGGGACAGCACTCTGGGAGACAGGAGAGGTGTGGAGCTTGAGCGTGAGATCGGGGTATCCCGCCTGCTTGAGCAGTGACTTCGCCTGGTCTAAGTCCTGGGTGCGCTGAGGGATATCGGTGGGGTACGCCGGGTCGTAGATGGCAGACATGTCGTTGCCTACCCGCCCGTAGCCGGAGAGCGCCAACTCGACCATCTGCGGACGATCCATGATGAGGCGCAGCGCCTGACGCACACGCGTGTCGGAGTAGGGCTTCTCTGAGGTGTTCCAGAAGATGTAGTTGAACATGCCCGACTCGGAGGTCACGGTCTTGAGCCCGCCTTGCTTGATCTGCGACACCAGAGCGGCAGGCACGTCAGAGGCAGCGTCGATCGAACCTCCGAGCAGTGCATTCACCATGGCCGTGGCATCGTTGAAATCCAGCGTCTGCACCTTGTCGACGTACGGACCTGTACCCCAGTAGTTGGGGAACGCCGGGAAGATGCTGTAGTTGCCGGGAACGAACTCACCATAGGAGAAGGGGCCCGTGCCCACCGGCTTCTTCGGGTCGTAGTCGACCGGCTTCATGGTCGCGCCCGGATATGCGAGCCGATTGAGGAAATCGCCGTTCGGCTTCTTCAGCGTGAACTGCACCGTAAGCTTGTCGAGCGCCTTGATCCGGTTCGCATCGACGTCCCCGAACTGAATGGCGACGTTGTTGGCGAACTTCGGATCGAGAATCTTGCGGAACGTCCAGATCACGTCGTCGGCGCCAAACGATTTGCCGTTGTGGAAGGTGACGCCGGGCCTGAGGTGAACGGTCCAGACAACGCCCGTGGCGTCCGGCGTCGCCGCTGTGGCCAGGGCCGGCTGCAGCTTGTACTGGTGGTCGTATTTGAGAAGCGTGTCAAAGACCTGACAGCCTCTGAGGTTGTCGGGGCTCGACAACGCCACTTGGGCGTCGACCACATCGTTTGTGGAGCCGCCGATGACCCCCACGCGGAGGGTGCCGCCCTTGACGGGCGACGCGGCGACACTTGGCGACGACGACGCGCTCGTACTGCTCGTGCCACAAGCAGCAAGCAACGGGCCAAGAGCCAGCCCCGAGCCAACGACACCCACGCCTTTGAGGAGATCTCGACGTGTGAACTCCTTGTTGAGCATCTCGTGGATCAAGGAGCCGTTGCCCCCATCGTCATGATCAGCTTCCATGGACGTGCACCTCCAATCGCGAGTACCGTTGGAACCTATCCCTCTAGCGATCGTAACGCCTGCATGTAGGGCCCCCACTCCTCATCGGTGATGAAGTTGGTTGCGCGGTAGAACTCGCGAGCCTCCTCCAGCACGTCGCTGATGACCCCCTCTTGGCCTGCGCGGAGCGGCATGGGCTTGTGTGTGGCGACGATCTCCTCCGCCTGCTCCCTGGCCCGTGAGACGATGTCAGTTTTGCCTCCTCTCACCCACTCGACGTTGGTGCTCCAATCGGCCGCCGTCGGCTGAAACCGATCCTTCATCCAGAACTTCCTGGTGTGAGCCTGGCTCATGAAGCTGCCGTGGGCCGTGGCCATTTCACAGATAAGATCGGTGGCCATGGTCTCGTCGTCGACCTCCGTGCCATCCAGCAGACGACCGATGGCTCGTGCAATGTCGTCGTCAAGGATTTGGAGGACGTTGCTGAAGCCGAGCTCCTCGCCATGACTACCGTGCAGCACGTGCAGATGGCTGCCGGTGCTCACCGAGAAGAGCACGCCCAAAGCCTTCTCCCAACCGGCCTGGTAATCGAACATCTTCGCCTGTCCGCAAAACCCGACCGGACTCGTGATGGGGATACCATGGCGAACACACAGCTGATTCGTCATTGCGCCGAGATACCAAGACTCTGGAGCGCCGTCGAGCGGATGCCCCCACTTCGGGTGTGGCACCGTGCCGGTCACCTGGCGAGCCACGGGCGCGCCCGGTGAAACGAGCTGGGCGATGACGATGAACGCAAGCGTAGCGGCCCACATCTGGACGACCGAGCCCGCGAGCGACCCTGGGGAGGTGGCACCCGCCGAGCCACCGGGGCACGCCTCGAGCCCCCAACCAAGCTCGGCGAAGTGCATCAGAGCATCAACCGAATCGTGCCCAAAGACGAGCGGAGGAGCCACGTCGAGCTCCACGTTGAGGGTGACGCCCAGCCCCTGGGCCATCTTGATCGCGAACCTGTGCGAGTCCTTCAGGTAGCCGTAGTGCTGGGCCTTGCCCGAGCAACGAAAGCCGTTCGCCAGGCACTCGAGCTGCTGCATGATCGGCGGCACGCCCTCGATGTCCGTATAGCTGAAGCAGGCGTCCATAACGTGCACACTGGCCAGGGCGTCGCCGACGATCTGTGCTTCGGCGTGTTCGCGGAGCGTGGCCGGCCTGAGCTCCCAGGTCTCGGGGTCGACGTACCGCATGCCCATGCCCTGCATGAAGTGGACCCGCGTTCCGCCGATGCGCACGTCGCTGTCAGGGTCGCGGCCCCGGATCGAGTAACTCGACGGGCACGACTGCAGGCACTGCTCGACCACCCCCGTCGGCATGCGAGCCGTCCGGGTCTCGCGATCGACGATGCAGCCATTTTCGGCAAGCAGGGTGAGCGCTCCGTCGTGATGAACGTTCGCCCCGGCCTTCTCGAGTATCTCGAGAGCCGCCTGGTGCATCGCCTCAAGCTGCGCCGCGCTCAACACCTCAATCGCGCGGAATCGCCGCTGATAGCCATTGAGCATCTTGGCCCTCCCTCTCGTGAGCCGTTGAAACGGTCGCCTGCTAAGCCACCCGGCAAGCCTGCGCGGCCTCGCGCAGTCTGGCCCGCGCTGCCTGACTCTGGTCGAAGACTACCTGCGAATGACGGATGTTCAAGACACGATGCCAGGCAGCGAGCCGCGACGAGGAGAAGCGACTTCAAGAAAGTGCCGAATGGCCCTCACGGAGGCGGATGGCAGCTCGGTCGCGCGCACTCTGAGGTCGCCGCTCATGGACGGCTCCCGATCGGCCCGCCAGACGACGTCTGCCCTGCGTCCTGCTGCTGGCCAGCGAAGTGGTGGGCCAGCGCCACAGCACCCACCGCCGACGGTTCGTAGCCATCTGCCCCAATGCGTGTCGCGAAGTCCTCGGTAATGGCGCCGCCACCGACCATCACCTTGACGGACTCTCTCATGCCTTGCGCCTTGAGCAGCTCTATGACTTTCTCCTGCTCCCTGGCGGACACTGTCAGCAACGCCGACATGGCGAGGATATTCGCCTCGTGTTCGCGCACCGCGGCCACGAAGTCCTCGGGTGCGACGCTGATGCCCAGGTTGTACACGGTGAACCCCGCGCCGACGAGAAGGGTGCACACCATCTGGATGCCGATGGTGTGGATGTCCCCCTGTACCGTCCCGGCGACCACGGTCCCCAGGGATTGTCTTGCCACGCCCTTGCGCTTGATCTCGTCGTCCAGGATCGGGGTAGCCGCCTGCATGGCATCGGCCGCCCCAACCAGATCGGGCAACCAGCACTCGCCGACCTCGAACCGTCGACCGACCTCCGTCATGGCAGCGGTCATGGCTTCGAAGACCCGCAGTGGATCCAAACCCGTGTCAACTGCCTTTCGGGCCAGCTCCGCAGCCTCACGACTGTTGCACCCGGCGATGGCCGAACCAATAGCGTCGAGGACCTCAGTTTCCAAGGCCAGCACCCCCCATTCGTTGTGCGGTCATGTGAATCGTGCAGTCAGCGGAGCTCCCATCTCAAGCATCGCGCGTCTCCGCGATGGTCCTGTAGCACAGGACCGTCTCATCGACTGGCCTCCGATACGCGACCTGGGATTCGATCCGGGTGCCGGACGGAGATGTACAGAGCAATGGGATTGCGTCCGTCGACGAGCTAGCGTGGGCGCTGGTCCTTAGGCCACGACGCGGTCTGCCCGTACCTTCTGGACGATGTCCTCCACCAGACGCACGGCGGTGACGGCGTCAGGAGAATAGCCGTCCGCGCCATACTCCTTGGCCAGCCACTCCTTCACCGGAGCGCCGCCGACGATGACTGCCGCTGGCAGGTTCTCCGCCCTGACCAGTTCGACCAAGTCCTTCAGCAGCGGCATGGTGCTCGACAACAACGCCGAGGCGGCGACTATCTCCGCGCCAGTCTCTCGCTGCTTGTCGATGAACGCCTGGAGGGGCACGTCGATGCCCAAGTCGTGGACCGTGAACCCGGCCACCTCAAGCATCAGCTTCACCACGTTCTTGCCGATTTCATGGATGTCACCCTTGACCGTGCCGATAACGACCGCGCCCTTGTCCTCGCTTGCGACCTTGCTCAGGTGCGGCTTGACGATCTCGATGGCAGAAGTGAAGACGTCCGCCGCCACGAGGAGTTCCGGCAGGAAGTACTCACCGGCCTCGAATCGCACACCCACCGCGGTGATCCCGGGCGCGAGTCCCAGCTGAATCACGTCCCGCGGTGATGCGCCGTCAGCGAGCGCCTGTTTGGTCAGATCGAGCACGCGCTGTTCTTCCAGCTCGAGCAGGGCGTCGCTGATCTGACTGAGAAGTTCAGTGTCTGCTGGCATGCCTGGTTCTCCCTCACTCAACGACATTTCGAGATTCTAGATGACAGTGGCTGCAGACTGCGACGAGAGCGGTCGCGGGTCGACCCTGAGGCCCGCAGCTTCTTTGGACGCGTCGACCATGGCCTTGGCGTTGATGATCGCCCCGTTCTGGGGAAACTCGCAACCCGGACCGAGGATGAAGCCGGTCGGCCCGAGGTCGGCGATCATCTGCTTGCTCTCGGCTTTGACCTGGTCGTAGGTGCGCTGCGTGCCGAGCGGCGTCGGTTCCCACACGCCGTTCAGGCAAACGCTGCCGTACTTGGCCTTGAATTCGCGCCAGTCGGACATTCCCTTGGGCAGGCTCCACAGACAGAAGGCGTCGAAATCGCCGAGCTCAAAGGCGGCATCTACGTAGGGGTTGGGATCGCAGTCGTGCACGAGCAGGTAGCAGTCCTTTTCGCGAATAGCGCGGTGCAGCCGGCGCAGGCAATCACCTTCGAGGTCCATCCACATCTTCTGGCTCATGAGCGAGGCGTTGCCGTAGTCGTGGCAGAGCATGATCCAGCGCACCCCGTGGTCGATGAGCAGCTGGCAGTACTCGATCTCCATGTCGGTAACACGTTCGAGTCCCACCCTGACGTCGTCGGGATAGCGGCGGCAGTCCATCAAGAGTTGCTGCATGCCCCGCATCCCGCCGAGCGTTACGAACGGCTCGATCGAAAGGGTCCGCGGCAGCACTTCGTCCCCCGCTCGATCTGCGATGATCTCAGTTCCTTTGAGCATCTCGCGAAAGCGCGGGGCCGCAGTGAGATCGAAGCGCTCGATCTTGTGATAGTCATCGGGCGACTTGAGTATGTACTTCTCCGGGTCGGGATAAGGCGGTTCTTCCTTGAGATAGAGCAGTGGTTGTCCGAACGCCTCCGCCAACACACCCGTATCGAAATAGACACCTACACCATCGTCGCCGATCAAGTCGTGCCATGCGAGATCGGTCATGGCATTCTTCTCGCCGTCTGTGACCATCTCGTGATAGGTGATGCCGAGTGCTCGCCGGTTGATGCCGCCCTGTTCGCAGAAGACCGGCACCCTGTCAACCTCTTTGCACCGGAAAGCGGCCTCCATGCGCTCCTTTGACGTCATCATGGACGTGCTCCTTTCTTTGCTGACCGCAACGAGAGTCGGTTCGGGGGTTCCGCTCCCCCCAGGCAACCGATTGACGAACCCGAACACGTGACAGAAAATGTATGAAATCGGATATCCGATTGTCAAATCGTCTTACAATAATGGCGGACCGCCCGCAGAAAGCCGGCAGCCACGATGGTCGAGGTATCTTGCGAAACTCGTGACGGCTCGCCGAAAGGCTTCGCACCGGAGTGGCGTCCTCTATGGAACGCTCAACCAGGACCGGGCTGCCGGAAACGCCACTGGATGCCTGAGGCAACGGTGCGGCACCGCGCGGCGCTGGGCTCGCCGCCGATCTGCGGAGCTACGTGCTCGAAGAAGGAGCAGTCATCGTGAAAGAAGTGACCGCGAACGTGGAGGCGAACGTGGCGACGACCACGCCGCTCTTGCGGCCGCTCGCGCCGCGGTCATCCTTGGTGGACGAGGTAGCTGAGCGTATCAGAGAAGCCGTCCTCGGCGGCGTGCTGCCGCCCGGCATGAAACTCTCAGACAGCGGCTTGGCAAGGGAGATCGGCGTTGGTCGGGGTAGTGTTCGCGAGGCGTTCAGCCTCTTGCTCGCGGACGGCCTGCTTGAGCGGATGGAAGCAGGAAGAGGCTTTCGTGTCGCGAGACTCGCCGTCGAAGACTTCGACGACACCTACGAGTTGCGGCTCGCCATCGAATGTCGGGCGGCACGCATTTTGGCCGTGCGCCACGATGCCTCGGACATCGCCGTGCTCAGTGGAGTCGTGCAGGATTTCCTGGAGGCAGCTCATGCCGGTGACGATGCTAGCGCAGTCACTCTCGACTTGCGTTTTCACGAGACCTTGTGCCGCCTGAGCCGCAGTGCCCGACTCCATGATGTATTCACCCGAGACGTGGTGAAAATGCTCACCTTGCTGCACTGCGACAATGACATCTACAAGCCGCTCGCCGATTGGGCCGAAGAGCTCCCCCGTGTCCTGGGCGCGATCAGGCAGGGAGATGCCGATGGCGCAAGTGCAGCCGTCGAGAACCATATCGAGCGCTCGCGACGGCTCGCTCTGGCTTGTGTGCAAGCGCAGCCCTGAGGCGGCTGGACGACGGGCCCCGCGTGACGACACCGGCGTCCCTCTCTTGCGGAAGCGATTCCCCCGTTGACCCTGGCGACGGTTCGCGAGGTTCTCGGTGGCCACCGAGCGACTCCGCCGCCATGCGGTGAGTTATGGGTCGCACCGGCGGTGCTGGCAAGCCAAGGGCTGTCCAATACGGCGGACGGAGTAGCCACACTGACGGTACGCTTGGGCGCCGACCTGAGCTTTCTCAGCTGCTCCGGTCCTCAGGCGGTCGCCGACGAGGCGGGCGCGTTGCGTGCATCGGTCGACGCAGTTCACGCCAGGGGCCTGGCGTGTGGCGCGGTGGTCAACGGCCCATGGCAGAGATTGACGGAAGCGAACGGTCTCGAGACGGCCCTGCGACAACTTGCCACCGACAGCGATACGGAACAGCAGATCGCCGCGCTGGCGACGCGGGTGCAGCTCGAAGCCGGTGCGTGGGAAGACGCCGGCGCCGACCTCATCATGCTCGCCGACGATCTGGCCTACAACGGGGGACCGTACTTTTCCCCCACCCTCTTTCGCCGTCTGCTTGTCCCCCACTACCGACGGTTGCTTCTTGCCGCCAGACGCCTCCCGATCGGCTTCCACTCCGATGGCGACCTCAGTCGTCTGCTGCCCGCCTTGGTAAGTGCCGGGTTCGCCTGCTTCTCCCTCGAACCTGAAGCCACAAGCCCAAGCGCCGTCTGGCAACGATTCGGTCACCATGTGACTCTCCTCTCGGGCATCCCCGCTGCCTGGCTGACCACGCCTGTCGCAGCCGCGAATGTGCAGGCTGAGCTGCAAGATCTGGTCCGCGGTGGCAGCCTGATCCTGACCTCGGCGTGCGGTCTGTTCGAACCGTCTTCCGTCGACCGCCTGAAGACGATCTACCACTTGGCGAGGCGCAGCCAGTCGGCCGTCTCTGACCAGGCATCGTCCGGATGATCGAACCGAGCGACGTAGCTGCTGCACCTCGGCGACGGTGACCAGAGGCCGTTCCTAGACACGCGCCCCGCCGGCGACGAAACCGTGCCCTGGGGTAGCCAACCCCCGCATTTCAGACTGACCGATCTTCGTCTCTGTGTGCGGCGTCTTGCCGGCGGGCATCAGCCGCCGGCCCGCGGGCCGGCGGTCTCAGCGTGCCTGCTTGACAGTCAGAGCGCCATATCAGATCGACAGCGGGCGGGTGTTCACCGCTGGGGACAGCGCGCAACCTGCACCCTGAGCGCATCAATGCCTTGTTCCGCCGCCTCGTGGCGGCTGCGGCGCTGCTGCCGATCCCCTTGCACGGGCTGCGGCACACGTACGCCAGATTGGCCTTGACCAAGGGCGTCAATGCAGGGATCGTCTCGCGACGGCTGGGACATGCCACCGTGGCCTTCACCCTGGACATCCACTCGCACGTGCTGCCCCAGGTCGATGCCGAGGCAGTCGAGCTCTTCGCAGCCTTCGCTGGCTGCGGAGACTAACCCGTCATGCGGCACCACATGGGAGCCCGCGTGCGCGCCTGGTTCAGGGCGAAGCTGATGTTGTAGTGCCGGGCCGCCCTACTGCGCTTCTGCCGTGGTGGCCCGGCGCAGCTCCTGCCGCAGGCGCACGGTCTCGACGGCAAGCGAGACGATGGCGCCCAGCGTGCGACCGAAGTCGATCTCCGCGTCGCTGAAGACACGCACGGCGCGGCCGTAGAAGAGCAGACAGCCGCTCACCGCCTCGCCGCTGAGTAGAGGCACGGCGAGCACCGAGCGCAGCCCGTGTGCGCTCGCCAGCCCCCCGTCGCTGGCGGCGGCCTGCAGGTCAGCGGTGGCCAAGGGCTCGCGGTAAGAGGCGGCGCGCGTGGCGTTGGGGGCTTGATTGCGGCTCAGGTGGCGACCGAGCTCGGCGGCCCCCAGACCGCACTGGTACCGCACCACCCAGTCCGGCTCCTCGCGCAGCTCGATCGCGCCGGCAGCGGCCGCCAGCGCGCGCACGCCTTGCTCGAGCATGCCCTGCATGAGCGCCTCGCCGTCCGGGGTCGAACGCAGCCCGCGGTTGAGCGCGTTGAGGGCCTCGGCAAGGGCGACGCGCTCGGCGAGCTCCTGGGCCGCCGGCTCGACGGCCTGCGCCGGCGGCGGCGTGCACTGCTTGAGCTGCGCGCCTTGGATGCGCAGCTTCTCGGCGAGGGCCTCGGTCTCCTCAGTCAGACGCTGGCGTTCTTCTGCGGCGCGTCGCAGCGCGGTGACGTCCTCGATGATGGTGGCGAACCTGCCGGGCTCAGGTGAGACGGCGGTGATGCGCAGGTGGCGCTGGGTCGGTGCGAAGTAGGCCCCCAGGACGCGCGGCTCTCCGCCGGTAGCTACCTGCGCGTAGTGCTCGAGAAACGGCGCCGCCATGCCGTAGAGCTCGCTGGCCAGCCGTCCGCGGGCCTGGTCTGCCGCCAGACCCGTGAGTCGCTCGAAGGAAGGGTTGACGTCGAGGATGCGGTAGTCGACCGGCCGACCGTCGCGCTCGACGAGCTCGTGCAGGGCGACCCCTTCGGCCAGGCCGGCAAAGAGGGTGCGAACACAACGGTCGCTTTCGCTCGGCGCGTTGCGCCGCTCGTCGCGCGCGGCCACGGCCCGCCAGCGCCACGTGATCGTAGCGCCCGAAGCCGCGGCGAAGGCGCCGTCGAGCTCGTCGGCTGGTGACGGCGCGGCGAGAACCGCACGCTTGAGCAGGCGCACTTGAAGGCCGCAGTCGCGGTGCAGCGCCATCTCGTCGGCCAGTTGGGACATGAGAAACAGGCCGCGGCCGTCTTCGCTGAGAAGATCGGGCACAATCTCAGGGTCGAAGGCAGCGGTCTCGAAGCCCCGACCCTTGTCTTTAACCAGGATCTCGAGATCGTCACCCCGAAAGCCGAGAAAGACTTCGATCTCCGCGCTGGAGCCGCCGTGGCGGATGGCGTTGGTACAGGCCTCCCCGACGCACACCACCATGTCGTCGACGGTTCGCCGCTCGCGGCAGTAGAGATTCAGGTAGTCGCGCACACGACGACGGGCGCGGGACAGGCCAACGGCCTCGGGCAGCAGCGTGAAGCGTTGGCGCACGGTCGTCGGGCGCCGCGCAGCGCCGGCCTCGGGGAACGCGGTCGGCGGCGCGCCAGGCGGCGGTGGGTTGTCTATCGGTTCCATCCTTTCACTGTCCGCTGAGGCGGCCCAAGGTCCACATCATAGCGCTCACAGGTCGTCTCGTCGGCTAAGTAGCTGCCGCTACGCAGGCGGGGCAGCGCCAGCTCGATCGTGCCGGCGCGCGTGTCCCAGGGACGGCTGCGATAGCCGTTGCGGCAGTTGGCGCGCAGAGGGTGGCGCTCGCCGCGCGCGGCGCCACAGAGGGCGTCGGCTTCGGCTCCGTGAGCGCCTCGGCCATCTGCTTGACCATCGTGCGCGGCACGTCGACGTTGCCCTCTTCGAGGAGCTTGCGCACCTCCTCAAGACCGTTCATCGTGACCTCGACGATCGGGTGTCTTGCTTCAATCGTCTCGCGAAGACTTGAAAAGGATGACCCCGATGGTCGCTTGCCTTCGAGAGTCGGCGGCGGCCTCCTGCGATTTTCTTCGTACACCACGTGCTGGGACACTTCTGAAGAGGAACAGCCCAAGGGGATCTAAAGGAAGACCCAGCAACTTCATGGAAAGGCGACCGCTGACATATTTCAAGGGGCGACTGAAATGCGAAGGAATACCTACGTGGTGCCTTACCTTCTAGTATTGATAGCCGTTATAGTCAGCGTGGATATACTGTTCTTTAGACATCGCTTCTTAGAACGGCTGATAGTGAATATCGGCATTGTTCTGGTATTTGCAGTCTTCTATTTGAGGTTCCTGAAGAAGCCGTGAGCTAAGCGCCCCGGCGGCAGTTGGTTGCCAAACGGAGCTCCGCGCGGTGCCCGTCGCTGGGCATGCGAAAACCAGGGTTATTTGTTCTGAGCATCTCCATCTCCTTGTGGATCGTGCGGACCTGCCTCACCGCCGCGATCAGTCACAGCGGCAGGCGCACGCCAGTCCCACGCTCCAGAGCGCGCTCGTAGAGCACTTTGGCCGTGACCATGTCGTCCACGGCGATGCCCATGTTCATCGAGAAGATCCGTTCATCTTCGCTCTCGCGCCCGGGCTTGAGGCCGGCGGCCAGCTCGCCGAGGTCGGCATGGATGACTCCGGGGATGGCCCCGAAGTAAACACCGTGCTCCTTGGTGGCGAGCAGCTGGCCGACGTCATCGGAGCAGAACTTGTCGCAGGCCGCCATGGCAGGGCCCGTCCAGGCGGAGTCATAGTCAAGGGATATGGCCAAGCCGCCCGCCTTGAGCGTGCCCACGTCCAGGTCCGGCCTGGGGTCGACCACGATCGGGATCGCGGTCACCACCACATCGCCCGGCCGCGCGGCCTCGGCAGCCGAGGCGCAGGTCACAATGTGCAGCGCCGGGAAGCGCGCCGCCATGTCGGAGGTGAAGCGCTGCGCGGCCTCCGGGTAGAGGTCGTAGCAGCGCACGTCAGCCAAGGCCGGCAGCGTCTCGACCAGGGCCATCAAGCTTGTACGTGCCTGTACGCCGCAGCCGATGATCGCCGCCGTGGCGCTGTCGGCGCGGGCCAAGTACTTGGCCGAGATACCGGCGCTGGCACCGGTGCGCATGGCGGTGATCCAGGCGCAGTCCATGACCGCCAGCGGCAGCCCCGTCTGACAGTCGTTGAGCACAAGCAAGCCGCCGATGTAGGGCAGACCTTGGCCGGGGTTGGGTGGGTAGCCGGAGACCCACTTCAGGCCGGCCACCTCAAGCTCCTGCACGTAAGCCGGCATGGCGTGGATGAAGCAGTCTGGCCGAGTGTGAATGCCGGGTTTGGGCGGCATCTCGGTGTGGCCGCGGCCCTTGGCGGCAAAGCCCCGGTCGACGGCGTCAAGCACCTCTCTCATGGACATGCCGAGACTCTCAACATCGGCTTGACTCAGATAGATAAGCTCCACGGCGCTCCCCCTCCCGGCTGAACGACACTGTCCGCTGCGCCCGCAAATGTGGTGACGCAGTCGCCGCGCCATTTGTGCCGCACTCCAGCAGTCCCGTGCACCGGACTGCTGCGCGCAAGGCTACCACGGCCTTTGTTACCGTACAGAGATAGAGAGGCGCTCGACGCTCGCGGCACAGGATATCGCGGCAGGCGGCCTCGCGGAGGTCGTCGCGGCCAGACGCCTTCGCGTCGTCTAGCGCCGTGCGGGCATGCTTGGCCGTCATCTTGGACCGAACGGCGCGGTTGCCAGGAGTGCAGTGATCGGTCGAACTGTCCGCCCGACAGCCCAACCGCCGCGGAAGTCGATTCAGGCCAGATAGAGCAGGTTGGCCGCGAGAACTACCTTCCAGGGCGGACCGAGCAGGGGTTATCGCGTCGCTCCCAAGTGATCCGCGAGCCGGCGCTTCGTGGTGCCCGACAACGCTCCACACTGCGGTCTGGTTAAGCTGCAGGGTTGTCCCATCCGACCGCGGAGAGGCATGGTTTGGAGGCGGCTCTCGTCACCATCACAGCCGCGTACGCCGTTCCTACCGGCGCGCCTGTATGTGGCGGGACCTCAGACCTTCGGCGACGAAGCGCGGCTGTTCAGAGCTTCTGCACCGTTGCCCTGGGCGACCCGCCGGCCGCTAGCCGGCGGATCGCCTGAAAGGCGCGTCGCGGGCGCTGCGCGGCCGGACGGCCGGCTGGCCCCGCTCGCTCGCCGCTTCCGCAGGCAAGTCTCCGATAAGTGAGATCTCACTTGGCGACGGTGACGCGCGTCGACCCCCTGGATGTCTTGAACGGCGGGAGCTTCGAGCCTGCATAGGAGGCCGTTACCACTTCATGTTTGCCCTGCGGGGTCTTCGTCGTGCGCAGGGAGCCGGCGCCCTGCGACAGCTTGATCGTACCGAGCAGCGTCTTGCCCACCTTGACCCGCACCTCGCCATTCGGCAGTCCGAACCCAGACGTGACATGCACCGAGTAGCGAACAGAAGCGCCTTTCTTCACCTTCGTTGGTTTCGCCGTGATTGTCGTGCTGCTAACGGAGGGCGACCGTGAAAACGAGACGTTGCCTCCGGACCCGTTGGTGTCGGACCAGGATCCGTTCGCGGTGTTTCCGGCGACTGTGCCGGAGTTGTGGGAGTAGTACCAGGGCGACGTCGCCCCGGTGGTCGTGTCGGTGATCGTAAGGACGTAGGAGTTCCCGGTCACCACACAATCGGTGAGGGCGTAGCCCTTGCCGTAGTCCGTCGTGCCGGTGCAGACGCCTGTCGAGAAGTTCTCTGTTCTTATGATCCACGTTCCGCCATTCCATACGCCGCGAAAGTCGAGGTTGGCAGTTGTAGCTTTCAGGGAGCTCGTGGCGCCCGCGGTGGCTGCCGTAGCCACGATGCCGAACGCCAGGACGACAGCCAGGCTCGTGAACAGAATGCTGATCTTCTTCACCACTGGTCTCCTTCTGTGGGCGTGGTCGTCAGTGCAACTTGCCTTCTCAGATCTTGGACCGCTGATTGAGTGAGCCATCCAAGTCCCTCCCCTCATTCCACATGC
>PLTW01000066.1 GCA_003164655.1 Actinomycetota bacterium | reverse complement strand
CGGCCGGCCCGGCGGCGGCGGGCGGCCCGGCGGCGGCGGGCGGCGACCGCGCAGCGAGCCGTCCGGCCGGACCCGGATGGTATGATCCGCTGTCGTGAAGGTCCTCGTCGTCTCACACCTGTACCCGTCGCTGGGTCGTGCCGGCGCGCTGTTCGTCCACGATCAGGTCGTGGCGCTGCGCGGGCTCGGAGTCGACATTCGCGTCGTCTCGCCCACCATCCACACCCCACGACCGCTGCGTATCAACGACCGCCTGCGGGCGCGCGGGGCCACACCCGCGGCAGCGGTGATCGACGGCGTCGCCATCGAGTACCCCCGGGTCGTGGTGCCGCCCCGGCGGCTCCTTGCCTGGCGCCAGGGCGACCTGTTCTATCGCGGCCTGCGGCCGCTGCTGCCGGCGCTGCGCGCCGCGGATCTCGACCTCATCCACGCCCACCAGGCCTTCCCCGACGGCGCGGCAGTGCGCTTGCTCGCGGAGGACCTCGGCGTCGCCTACGCGATCACCGTCCACGGCGCCGACGTCAACGTCAACCTTGGGCGACCGGGGCGGCTGCGCGAACGCACCCGCCGCGCGCTCGACGGCGCCGCCGCGGTCATGGCCGTCAGTAGCGCGGTCGCCCGCCGCCTCGAGGGTTTCGTCTCGACCGAGCGGCTGCACACGGTGCCCAACGGCGTGACGGGCCACGGACAGGTCGCACCCAGCGCCCTGCTGCCAGGCCGGCCTCTGGTCTTGTCGGTCGGCAACCTGTATGCCTCCAAGGGACACGCCGTCGTGCTCGCCGCCCTGGCGCGTCTCGGCGCGCAGGGCCGTGACATCGCCTGGGTCGTGGTCGGAGACGGACCCGAAGAGGGCCGTCTCAAGGCTCGCGCCCGTGAGCTGGGCATCACCGGACAGGTCACGTTTGTCGGCTGGCGACCGCACGACGAGGTGCTCGCTCTCATGGCGCGCGCCGACGCCTTCGTGCTGCCCAGCGCCCCCGAAGGCTTCGGACTCGTCTACGCCGAAGCCATGGCTCAGGGCACGCCGGTGATCGCCTGCCGCGGCGAAGGCCCCGACGACTTCGTCGAGGACGGCGTCAGCGGCCTGCTCGTGCCGCCGCACGACGCCGGCGCGGTGGCTCGCGCCATCGCCCTGCTGCTCGACGATCGGGCGACGGCCGCGCGGCTGGTCCAGGCCGGCCACGCGGCGGTCGCCGCCCTCACCTGGCAGCGCAACGCCGAGCGACAGCTCGAGATCTACGAGCGCCTGCCGGCGGGCCGGCCGGCGGCGAGCGGGACGCGGCGCCCATGACCGCGGGGGTCCCCGTCGTCCATGTCTCGGTCGTCCACCCCGCGGACGAACCGCGTATCTACGAACGCGAATGCCGCACGCTGGCCCAGGCCGGCTACGACGTGACGTACCTCGCACCCGGTGCTCCCGCCGGCCGCGACGACTACGGCGTGCGCCGGGCGCCCCTGCCGGCGCGGCCGCGGAGCCGCCGCTGGCTGAGCGTGCGCGAGATCGTCGCGGAGCTGCGCCGGCTGCGGCCCTTCGTGGTGCACACGCACGACCCCGAGCTGATGATGCTGCTGCCGCTGCTGCGGCCCTTCGTGCCGCGCCTGGTGTGCGACGTGCACGAGTACGTGGCCGAGGCGGTCATGTCCAAGGAGTACATCCCGGCCGGCGTGCGGCGGATGGTGTCGCAAGCCAGCGGCTTGGCGCTGCGTGAGCTGGCCGCCTGGGCCGACGGCGTCGTGGTGGCCTACGAGGGCATGCTCGGCCAGTTCGGCCCCCGGCCCCGGCTGCGCCTGGTCGCCCCGAACCACCCTCGTCTGGCGCACTTCGCCGACGCTCAGCCGATCGCCGAGCTCGCCGCCGATCCCCGGCTGCGCCTGGCCTACATCGGCGGCCTCTCGCCCATGCGCGGCTGCACTCTCATGCTCGACGTCATGGCGCGCCTCGAGCGCGACGACGCTGTGCTGGTGCTCGGCGGCCGCTTTGCCTCGCCGGAGCTCGAGCGCGAGACGCTGGCTCGCCTCGCCGGTGGCCTCGACGACCGCGTGCGCTTTCTGGGCCGGGTGCCACGAGAAGAGGTGCCGCGCTATCTGGCGTCGGCCGACGTCGTCTGGAACCCGATGCTGCCGAGCGACCAGTACGCCCTGCCGAGCGTCGAGACGAAGATCTACGAAGGCGCGGCGGTGGGCCTCGCCGTGTTGACCAGCGACCTCATCGGCAGGACCGAGCTGGTCGTGGGCCAGGGACTGGGCATCGCCGTGGCGCCCACCGTCGAAGGGCATCTGGGCGGCGTCCGGCGTCTCATGGCCGACCGCGCGGCGGTGGCGGCCATGGGGGCGCGGGGCCGCGCCCTCGTTGTCGAGCGCTACTCGTGGGAGGCCTTCGAGGGCAAGTTCGTCGACTTCTACGCCCGGCTCTGCTCCGCCGGACGGCGAGGCTGACATCGTGAGGTGGCGCCGGCGCCCATGAAGATCCTCTACTTTCATCAGTACTTCGCCACCCGCGAGAGCGCCACCGCCACGCGCTCGTTCGAGCTGGCGAAGAGGTTCGTCGAGCGCGGCCACCAGGTGACCATGGTGAGCAGCATCGCCCAACTTCCGAAGGACGCCGGCTCCGGGTCGGCGCGGCCGCGGTTCGTCGTCCGCGAACGGCTCGAGGGCATCGACCTCGTACTGCTCAACGTGCCCTACTCCAACTACTTCTCCTACCCGCTGCGACTCGCCGCATTCGGGCTGTTCACCGCCGGAGCGAGCCTCGCCGGTCCGCTCCTGCCGCGTCCCGACGTCGTCTTTGCCTCGTCGACACCGCTGACCATCGGCATCCCCGGACTGCTCACCGCGCGGCTCAGGGGCGCGCCGTTCGTCTTTGAGCTGCGCGACCTGTGGCCGGACGTGCCGATCGCCATCGGCGCCCTGCGGTCCGGCCCCCTGATCGTCGCCGCGCGGTGGCTCGAGGATCTGCTCTACCGCGGCGCCGCCCGGATCGTCGTGCTCAGCGAGGCCAGCCGCGGTGCGCTGGTCGCCCGCGGTGTGCCGGCCGATAAGCTCGTCTTCGTGCCCAACGCCTGCGACCTCGACCTCTTCTCACCCGACACGGTCGACCACGACTTTCGCGCCCGCCACGGCCTCACCGGCAAGTTCGTGGCGCTGTACGCCGGGGCGATGGGCCGCGCCAACGGCCTCGACCAGCTCCTCGACGCCGCCCAGGCCCTGCGCGCCGCGGGCCGCGACGACGTGGCGCTCGTGGCCGTCGGCGACGGCGGCCGGCGGCCGTACCTCGAGGCGCGCGCCCGCGAGCTCGGCCTCGACAACCTGCTCGTCTTGCCGCCGCTGCCCAAGCACCGTCTGGCGGGAGTGGTCGGCGCCGCCGACGTCACCCTCACGCTGTTCGCGCCCGACCCGGTGTTCGAGACCAACTCGCCGAACAAGTTCTTCGACTCCCTGGCGGCCGGCCGGCCGGTAATCGTCAACCTCGACGGCTGGTTGCGCCGCGTCGTCGAGGACGCTCGCGCCGGCGTCTACGTGCCGGCAGGCGACGGAGCGGGTCTGGCGGCCGCCCTGGGCGCCCTCGCCGACGAGCCGGCGGTCGTGGCCCGCATGGCGGCCAACGCCCGCCGCCTGGCCGAGCGCGACTTCGACCGTGACGCCATGGCCGGACGGCTGTGCGCCGCGCTCGAAAGCGCGGCCGCCGGCCGCCGCGCAGCCGCTCCGGCCGGATCCCCCGCGACGACGCCCAACCCCGGCGGCTTTTACGAGCGCCGCGGCAAACGCCTGACCGACATCGCGGTGGCCGGGGTCGGCGCCGTGCTCGCCGCGCCGCTGCTGGCCGGGCTCGCCGCCACCGTGTACGCGACCAGCGGCCGGCCGGTGGTGTTCGTTCAGGACCGCGTCGGCAAGAACGGCCGCCTGTTCGGCATGTACAAGTTCCGCTCGATGGTCCCCGACGCCGTCGCCCGCGGTGCAGGCTTCTACCTCGACGGTGACGACGACCGTATCACCTGGGCCGGCCGCTGGATGCGGGCTCTCAGCCTCGACGAGCTGCCCCAGCTCCTGAACGTCCTCAAGGGCGACATGAGCATCGTCGGGCCGCGACCCAACCTCGAGTTCGTGGTCGATCAGCACCGCGACAGTTTCGCCCGTATCCTCGAGGTCAAGCCCGGACTCACCTGCCTCGTGGCGGTCAACGGCCGCAACCGGCTGAAGCGCTCCGAGATGCTCTTCTGGGACGAGCGCTACGTCACCACTCTCGGGTTGCTCACCGACCTCGAGATCATCGTGCGCACGATCCCCACGGTCCTGCTGCGGCGCGGGTCGACCAACGACGTCACCCGCGAGTTCCTCGAAGACGTCCCGCCGGCCGCGAGCACGTGAGTGGCGCCGGCCACGGCGGGGTGAGCCGCTCGGATCACGACGGTGTGAGCCGCCGGCGACGAGCGTGTGCGACGCCGGCCGGTCGCGCGCTCTCGCCGGGTGCGGTAGGATGCCCCCGATGACCGCGCGAACTCCCGCCATCCTTGGGGGCCCAGCCGCCTTCCCCGACCGTCTGCACCTGCTGCGCCCGACGCTGCCGTCGTACTGCGACCTCGAGCCACGACTGCGCGAGCTCTACACCTCGGGCATGCTCACCAAAGGGCCCATCCTGACCGACTACGAGCGGCTCCTGGCCCAGCACCTCGGGGTGCGCCACGCTCTCGGAGTCTCGTCTTGCACGGCTGGCCTCATGCTCGTCTTCGACGGGTTCCGCGGCGCCGACATCGTACTGCCGAGCTTCACCTTCATGGCGACCGCCATGGCCGCGGTGTGGGCGGGCCTCACGCCGGTCTTCGCCGACATCGACCCCGAGACGTGGTGCCTGAGCCCAGCCGCCGCCGAGGCGGCGATCACGCCGGAGACGGCGCTCGTCACGCCTGTGCACATCTTCGGCAACCCCGCCGACACCGAGGACTTCTACGCCCTGGGCCGGCGCCGCCACCTGGCGCTCGTCTACGACGCGGCTCACGGCTTCGGCGCGCTGCGCGACGGCGCGCCGCTGGGCCGCGAGGGCCTGGCTCAGGTGTTCAGCACGTCACCGACCAAGCTGCTCATCACCGGCGAGGGCGGGGTCGTGGCGACCGACGACGACGCGCTCGNNCGAGCGCGTCGTCGTCGGTCGCGAGTACGGCAACCCGGGCGACTACGACCCGCTGTTTGCCGGCCTCAACGCCCGCCTGCCCGAGGCGAGCGCCCTGCTCGGCCTGACGGGTCTCGCCCTGCTCGACGGCGAGGCCGAGCAGCGCAACGCCCTGGCCGGCGTCTACCGCGGCCTGCTTGGGGCCTTGCCGGGCATCGCCTTTCAGCGCATCCGTCCCGCGGACCGCTCATCGTTCAAGGACTTCTCGGTGCGCATCCGCGCCGCCGAGTTCGGCCTCACGCGCGACCAGGTGGCCACGGCCCTCGCCGCCGAGGGCATCGACACGCGGGCCTACTACGTGCCGCCGGTGCATCGCACGCGGGCCTTCGCGGCGGTGGGGCCCGCTTTCGAGGAGCGTCTGCCCCAGACCGCGGCGTTGTGCGACGAGATCCTCACGCTGCCCGACTACGGCCGGCTCACGGCCGAGCACGTCGAGCGGGTCGCCGCGTGTATGATGGCCCTGCACGAGCGAGCGCCCAGCGTGCGGCAGGCGCTCGGCGGGGCGTGAGCAAGTCCTCGAAGGCGAGACCAGCGCCGCTCGAGCCGCCGCCAACGGAGGCCAGCGTGACCACAGACGACCGTTACGACATCGATCTCGGAGAGTACCTCCGCGGTCTTGCCCACTGGTGGTGGGTCATCGTCTTGCTGGCAGCCCTGGGCGCCGTCCTGGGCGCCGGTCTGACCATGGCCCACCACAAGACCTATCTGGCGACGAGCTCTGTCTATCTCGGCCAACCCACCGACGCCAACGGCAACTCCATCTCGGCCCTGAACACCGATCCCCGCGCCGCCATCCAGCTCGGCACCGCCGAAGACACGCTCGCCCGGGTCGCCCGGCAGATCGGCCGTGGCGAGACTGCGGGCCGGCTGCGAGCCGGCGTCTCGGTCGTCTCGCCGCCACCGGCGACCAAAGCCGCGACCGCGCCCATCAACATCGTCGCCATCGGCGTCCACGACATCAACCCGGTGCGCGCCGCCGCCGCCGCCAACGCCATCGCCGGCGTCATCGTCGACCGTCTCGGGGCCTACAACACCGGCAAGATCGCGCTGCTGACCACTCAGGTGGCGGCCGACAGCAGTCGCCTGGCGATCCTCACGGCGCGCAACGACGCCGCCCAGCGGGCGCTCAACGCCATCGCCGCCGGCGGCGGCACGGCCGCCACCAAGGCCATGGCGAGCGCGCCCTACCTGGGTGTCCAGCAGTCGGCGTCCGACGAGATGCAGACGCTTCTCGACGACAGGCGCTCCGCCACGCTCGGCCTGCTCGTGGCGCGCCGCGTCGAGGCGCCCGCCGTGCTCGCTCCGGCCGCCCCCCCGTCGACCCCCCAAGCCACCGCACTCACGCTGAACACGGCGGTCGGGCTGCTCGTGGGCCTGGTCGTCGGCCTCGTGACGGCCGTCCTGCTCGAGTGGCGGCGACGCGAGGTCGCCGCGGCCTGAGCCCAGACGGCGGCGGGCGCCTCCATCACGGCGCGCGCCCCTTGGCGGTCAGTCCCAGGAGCGGTACAGAGCGGTGCGCCGATGAGCGAGCACCGGCAGCTGCTCTCGCACCCGATCGACCTCTCCCAGGTCGAGATCGGCGACGCACAGCCCCACGCCGTCGGACGCCACGGCCAGCACAACGCCCCACGGATCGACGATCATGCTGTGCCCATAGCAGTGCCGGTCGGCGCCGTGGACGCCCCACTGGCCGGCGGCCGCCACGAAGCAGCCGTTCTCGATCGCTCGGGCGCGCAGCAGNNAGCGCCCGGTACAGCTCGGGGAACCGCAGGTCGTAGCAGATCGTCAGGCCGACGGTCACCTCGTCGACCTGAGCGGTGACGAGCTCGTCGCCGGCCGCAAGGTCGTCGGACTCACGATACGCCTGGGAGCCGGCGACGGCGTCGAAGAGATGGATCTTGCGATAGACGGCCAGCGGGGCGCCGGCCGGATCGAACAGCACGCTGGCGTTGGCCAAGCGTGCGGGACTCGCGCCACGTTCGTAGATGGAGCCGGCCAGAACGTACACGCCGAGCTCCGCGGCGAGGCCGGCCAGCACCGTGTTGCTCGGGCCGGCGATGGCCTCGGCCATGGCGGGGAGCGCCGCGTGACTGCCTTTGAACGTCCACGTCTCGGGCAGCACGATCAGACGGGCGCCGGCAGCGGCGGCGCGGCGCACCAGCTCCACCGCCGCCGCGACGTTGACGGCCTTGTCGGAGCGCGAGTTGAGCTGAACGCAGGCGACCCTCATGTCGCGGCTCCGGCCGGCGGGCCGGCGGCGGCGTTCGCGGCCCGCGCGCAAGCGATCAGGGTGAGGATCTCGAAGGCGACCGTGGCGGCCAGTCGGGCGGTGATGTGGCTCGGATCGATCCCGGGCAGCACTCCGAGCACGTCGGCCCCGACGATGTCGAGCCCGCGACAGGCCCGCAGAAGAGCCAGCGCCTGGGCGGAGGTCGGCCCGCCGCACTCCAGCGCGCCCGTGCCGGGGGCGAAAGCCGGATCGACGAAGTCGACGTCGAACGACACGAAGGCCGGCCCGCCGGCCAGCTCGACGGCGCGCGCGACGACACCGGTGCCGAGCTGGGCGAGCTCGTCCCAGGGCACGAGCGTGAGGCCAGAAAAGCGCGCCTCGTCGTACTCGCCTGCGGCGCAGAGTCCGCCGCGCATGCCCATCAGCGTCGAGCGCCGCGGATCGATCAGGCCCTCGTCGAGGGCCCGGCGCACAGCCCCACCGTGGCTGTCACGCTCGTCGCGCCACGGCTCCCCAGCGCCGATGTGGGCGTCGAACTGCAGCAGCGCCAGAGGGCCGCGTACGGCCGCCGCGGCGCGCAGCTCGGCAAGCAGCACCGTCTGGTCGCCGCCCAGGCCGAGGGGGATCACGCCGCCCGCGTGCAGCGCGGCCAGCGCCGTCTGCATGGCCGCCGGCGCCGCTTGTGTGGCGCCCGGCGCCACAGCCGCGTCACCCGCGTCGACGACCGAAAGATGCTCGAAGACCTGCAGCCGCTGGCTCGGATTGTAGATCGGACGCAGGGTCAGCGAAGCCTCGCGCACGGCGCGAGGACCGGCGTGCGCGCCACCGCCCTCGGCGGCGCCCGTGTCGCCCGGCAGCCCGATGACCGCCACATCGACGCCCGTCGGGTCGGCGACCGCGGGCAGGCTCAGGAACGTCGCGCTGCCGGTCGGCGAGGCCGACGGAAGGGCGACGGATGGGCCGTATCCTTTCATGTCTGCTGGTCTTCCCCGGTTGCCTGACTTTGCTTGCAGTATGAACGACACGCGGCGCGGCGAGAAGTCGAGGGCGGCGGCGGCCGGGCGGCGGGCGCGCAAGACGCCTTGACCGGCGTGGTAGAATCGCCAGCACGATGAGCAGGATGATCGCTATCACGACTGCTTGGCTCTGGCGCGCCTAGCGCGCCTTCTCTGACATCCCCCGCGGGTTCCGCCCGCCCCGTCCCCGTTACCGTCGCCGGTTCACCGTGCCCAGGCAGCGGCACACGGCCAGCCCGAAACGAGCGAGCACGGCCCCTGGGCCGCTCCCGGCAGAAGGAGTTGCGTCATGCAGAAGAAGTATCTGATAGACGAAGAGAGGATTCCGCGGCGCTGGTACAACATCGCGCCCGACTTTCCCGAGCCGCCGGCGCCCGCGCTGCATCCCGGCACCGGCCAGCCCGTCGGTCCCGACGACCTTGCCGGGCTGTTCCCCATGGGCCTCATCGCCCAGGAAGCCTCGATGGAGCGCTACATCGACATTCCCGACGAGGTCCGCGAGATCTACAGGATCTGGAGGCCGACGCCGCTGATCCGCGCCGATCGCCTCGAGCGGGCGCTCGGGCTGCGCGACGACCAGCGCATCTTCTTCAAGTACGAAGGCGTGAGCCCGTCGGGCTCGCACAAGTCGAACACCGCCGTGCCCCAGGCCTACTACAACAGGGAAGCCGGCGTGAAGCGCCTCGCCACCGAGACCGGCGCCGGCCAGTGGGGCAGCGCGCTCTCGATGGCCTGTCAGATCTTCGGCCTCGACCTCACCGTCTATATGGTCAAGGTCAGCTACCAGCAAAAGCCGTACCGCCGCGTGCTCATGGAGTTGAACGGCGCCCACGTCTACGCCAGCCCGACCGCACATACCGAGACCGGCCGCAAAGCACTCCAGGACGACCCCGACACCAACGGCAGCCTTGGCCTGGCCATCTCCGAGGCCGTCGAAGACGTCGTCGGTCACCCCGGCTCCAAGTACGCCCTGGGCAGCGTGCTCAACCACGTGCTGCTGCACCAGACCGTGATCGGCGAAGAGGCTCTCGAACAGGTCGGCGCGGCCGACGCCTACCCCGACGTGGTGATCGGCTGCGTCGGCGGCGGTTCGAGCTTCGCCGGCATCGCCTTCCCGTTCATGCGCGAAACGCTCGCCGGCAAGGCCAAGACGCGCTTCGTGGGGGTCGAGCCGACCGCCTGTCCCTCGCTGACCAAAGGCGTCTTCACCTACGACTTCGGCGACGTCGGCCAGACGACTCCGCTGCTCAAGATGTACACGCTGGGCCACGACTTCATGCCGGCCGGCATCCATGCCGGCGGCCTGCGCTACCACGCCATGGGGCCGCTCATCAGCCACGCCTACCATCTGGGCATGATGGAGGCCGTCGCCGTGCCGCAGACCAAGGTGTTCGCCGCGGCCCAGATGTTCATGCAGAACGAGGGCATCCTGCCGGCCCCCGAGTCGGCCCATGCCATCCTCGCCGCCATCGACGAGGCTCTGGCCGCCAAGGCCGCGGGCGAAGCCCGGACCATCCTCTTCAACCTCACCGGTCACGGCTACCTCGACCTTGGCGCTTACGAGCAGTTCCTCGCCGGCAAGCTCGAGGACTACGACCACCCCGAGGCAGCCATCAAGGCCGCCATGGAGCACGTGCCGTCCGCCTGACGAGGCGGGGGCGGTGAGCGGGCGGGGGGCGCGAAAGCGCCCCCCGCCCGCTTCTGGTACCATCGCAAGACCGGCGACCGCGTCGCCCGCCGCTCGTGCCGCCGACCGGCGCCGATCAAGACAGGGGAGGCCATGCCCGACCTGAGGCTCTACCGCGTGGCCCTGATCGCCGCGATCATCCTTGCCGCCGCTTCGCTGCTGGCGCTGCGACTGCCCCAGCCGGTCGCGCTGTCGACGCAACCCACGGCTTTCGACGGTATGGCGGCCTTCGGCGACCTCCAGACCCTGGTCCGCGATTTTCCCGGGCGAGTCGCCGGCTCCGACGCCGATCGCCGGGCCGGGGCGTGGGTCGCTCAGCAGCTGGCCGGCGATGGACTTGCGGCCCACATCGACGCGTTCCCGTCGACGATCGCCGGCCGGCCGGTCTCTCTGAACGACGTCTGGGCGGTCTCCAGCGGCAACGCCCAGGGCGCGATAGTGGTGCTCGCGCCGCGCGACTCGGCGCCACTCTCCACGCAGGGCGCCAACGACGACGCCTCGGGCACCGCCGCCCTGCTGGAGCTCGCGTCGGTCTTCGCGGGCGCCGCCCACGACCACCCGATCGTCTTCGTGTCGAGCGACGGCGACGCCAGCGGGGCGCTGGGTGCGGACGCCTTTCTCGACCGGCATCGCGACCTGTCGATCGTCGCCGTCGTGGCACTGCGCCGGGTAGCCGGGGCCAACGTCCACACGCTGACCCTCGACGGCTGGAGCGCACGGCCTCTGCTCGCGCCTCCGTGGCTCTGGTCGCTGGCGCGGGCCGCGGCGCGCTCCGGCGGCGAGCTCACGGCTCCTCTGCCACGGGTGACCGCGCAGCTCCTACGGCTGGCGATGCCGAGTGGCGGCGGCGGTCAGGCGCCGTTCGTCGCCGCGGGACTGCCGGCCCTCGAGCTTTCGGCGGCCGGCCCGCCGCGGCCCGCCATCGCCGACACGCTCAACACGATCTCGGCGGACACGCTGACCCGCACCGGACGCACGGCCGAGGTGCTGGTCGACAGCCTGGACGGCGCGGCGTTGCCGTTACAGGGCAGCAGCAGCACGGTCTTCTTCTCGCGATTCCGCCAGCTGTCCGGCGGCGTCGTGGTCTGGATCCTGATCGTCCTCACGGCGCCGCTCGCGGTGGTCGCGGTCGACCTCATGGCAAAGGCGCGCCGCCGGCGCGTGCCGCTGCGTCATGCGTTTCTGCGGCTGGCGCTGCGCGCCGCACCGTGGCTGCTGACGCTGGCTCTCGTGTACTTCGCCAACCTGCTGACGCTGCTGCCCGGCCACCTCGGCGTCGCCGTCTCGCCCGACGCCGCAGTGAGTCACACGCCGCGCTACCTGCGGTTCCTGCTGATCCTGCTGTTCCTGGCGCTCGCCTACCAGTACGCCATGGCCATCGAGCGGCGCCTGGCGCGACGTCATCCGGACGATACCGTCGCGGTCGTCGCGGTCACTCATCTCGCCCTGCTCGCGGTCGCGGTCCTGATGCTGACGATCAACCCGTTCTCGCTCATCCTGGTCCTGCCCGCCGCCCTGCTCTGGCCGCTGGCCCGGTCGGGCTCGTGGGTGCGCTCGCGGCTGCCGGTATGGGGGGGTCTCGCGGTCGGGATCGTCGCCCTGATCTACTTCGGTGAGCGGCTGCACCTGGGCTGGGGGGTCTGGTGGTACTTCTTCCTGCTGCTGGAGACCCGGGCCATTCCGGTGGGGGCCGTGATCGTCGCCGTGGCCTTCGTCGCCTCGGCGGCCCTGCTCGGTCACGAACTGCACGCGCCCCTGACTCAGTCCCGCCGACGGCGTGAAGCGCGGACCGGCCGACACCGGGCCGCGGGGACGGCCAGTGTGACGAGTGTGGACGAACCAGCCGGTCGCGATCTGCGTGGCGCGACCGGCGGTCCGCCGGCGCGCCACGTCCGTCGTCTCAGGCGATTGCCCGAGGATCAGTAGTCGTCTTGCGAGAGTGACTCGTCGAGCGTCTCGGCGATCTCGTGGTCGACCGGCACATCGACGGCGCGCGGCACAGGCTTGTCGCCGACGTCGCGAGCCAGCAGGGCAGCCTCTCCGCTCATCATGGCATCGAACGCCTTGGCCTTGAGCCGGGCGCGCGTCTCTTCGATGCGGCGCCGCATCTCGGCCTGATCGACGCTTCCCGGGGCAGGCTCGTCGGCCGGCGCCGCAGGAGCCGCGGCGGCCACCGGCGCCGCGTCGGTCGCGCCGACTGCGGGCTCGGCCGGCGCGGCGGCCACGACGACAGGGGGCGCGTCGAATACCGGTTCTGCGACGACGGGCGCCTCGACTGCGGGCTCGGCCGGCGGTTCTGCGACGACGGGCGCCTCGACTGCGGGCTCGGCCGGGGGTTCTGCGACGACGGGCAGTGACTCCCCCGCAGCAGCCGTGGACGCCGCCGCGGCGGACGCCTTGGCCAGCTCTGGCTCGAAGGTCGCCGGTATCGTTTCGGCCGACCACACGTCGTACGGCGGCGCCGGCGGCGCTTCCGCGGCTGGGGTCGGTGCGAAGGGGGCGTCCATCTCATCGGACGTCACGGTCGGGATGGCGGCAGGTTCCGGCGGGGCATCGAGGGCGCTGGCTCGGTCTTCGGGCGGCGCGCCCGACGTGCCTGGAGCGCCGTCCGCGCCACCCAGCTCGGCCTCGAGACCGGCGCCGCGCACGAGCGGTGGGGGACCCGGAACGAACGGCTCGGACTGGACGATCGGCTGGAGCTCGACCGGAGCAGCCTCGGGCTCGCTGACCGGCTCCGCTGCGACGACCGGCTGAAGGTCTACGACAGGCTCGGCGGCGGCAGGCGCGGGCTCGACGGCGACCACAGGTGTCAGGACGGGCGGGGCGAGCGGGGCGTCGGGGACAACCTGGAAGGGTCTCTGAATCTCGGTCACCAGGGCGGTCTTGGTCTCCTCGATCGCCGCTCGCAGGTCCTCGTCGGGAGGGGACGGCTCGGCCTCGGCGACAGGAACGG
>PLTW01000243.1 GCA_003164655.1 Actinomycetota bacterium | reverse complement strand
AGGATGGCGCGGGTCATCGACTGTCCTCCTGCCCTGCGCGGGCGGCGCTGTCGAGTGCCGGATGCAGTCGCATCGCGCAACGCTTGCTTGAATCTCAGCAGGTTGCTGGGGGTCAGGCGACCTAGTCTGGTCCCGCTTCTGCCTGCAAGGTTCTGGTGGGCGATGCTGGATTTGAACCAGCGACTCCCTGCTTGTAAGGCAGGTGCTCTACCCCTGAGCTAATCGCCCACGAACGAGAGACCGCCGCGCGGCGGCCGCCCCCGTGAGGAGCCGGCCGCGGCCGCACCGGCGACCGTTCCACCGAAGAGTATACAGACCGTTGTCGGACTTTCCGCGCGGACCAGGCCGTGTGGAGCAGGCCGCGGGAGCCGACGCCACGGCAGTCGGCTCGCCGGTCACAGCCGAGCGGCGAGCCTCCCGGCTCGGTACGTCCGCCCAAACGTGAAAGGGGCCGGNNGGCCGGTCTGCCCGTCTCTTTGGGCGGCCGTCACGGACTCGGGCTCACCGTCGGCGTGATCTCCTGCCAGGTATCGGGGATCAGCGTCGCCGCCGTGGACTGAACGGTCGTGAACTTGTTGATGATGTTGGCGTCGTAGGTGATGCCGCCCGAGCCGCTCATATTGACCGGGCCCTGGGTGAACACGGAGCCGTCGTACGTGGAGGTTCCCGAAAAACTGACGAGACCGCCGCCGGTGTTGACGAGCACACCGGTGAATGGACAGTTACCGGAAATAGCGGCCGTCTTGTTGGCGCCGGTCATGATCAGCATGCAGGGGGTCGTCGGGTCGCCGACGTTCTGCGAGCCGCCGTCGGTCACATTGCCGCCGGTGACCAGCAGGCCGATATCGAAGGCGTGGTTACCGCTGAAGTTCACGTCGCCGCCGACGTACACGTTCTTGAGATTATCGGTTGCCGCGCCGCCCGAGATGGTGAGGCTGCCGGTAACGTAGAGGTTGGCGCAATCGAATTTGGCGGCGCCGTCCACGAGCAGGTTGCCGTTCACGTAGAGGCTCTGAAAGACGTATGTGCCCTGCGTGTTTACGTGCAGGTCGCCGGTGGAGTAGCAGGGCGTGGCCCAGTTGCCGCCCCAGTTCGAACCAACAAAGCCCGTGAGGCCAGTCGTGGCGTTGTCCGGCGACTTCGACGAGTTGCCGACCAGCGTCGCGCCGCCGCCGCCGCCCGCGTATTGCTGCGCGGTCTGCGCCGTCGTGGTGAGCGACGTGATGGTGCTGGGAGGCCACAGGGTGCTCATGGTCGCCGTCGGTGCGCCCTTGTTCTGGGTCGGAAAGCCGGTCTGCCAGCCATTGTACTTCAGGAGTCCGGGGTAGATGGTCGTGCCCGTCGGAAATCCCGCAATGCCGTCGCCGGTAACGTCGACGGTGCCCGGCGAGTCGAGGGCGCCACCGTTGATCACCGTAGAACCGGTCATCGCGACGTTGCCGCCGGCGTAGAGCGCGATGCCCGGCACGACGGTCGTCACGCCGGTCGAGTGCTGCTGCACGACGCACTGGATGGCCGACTGCTGACCGCCGACGCTCCCCTGCGCCACGATCCAGTACTTGGTCATGTCCAGCACCGGATTGTTGTTGCTGTCGACCGTCCAGTACGGCTTGAGGTAAGCGTTCGACGAGAGCCCCGCGTACTCTCCCGACGGGGCGTTGGCATACCAGGTGGTGACGACGCCAGGATCGTAGCTGAACGGGGTCGGGGTCGGGCTCGGACTCGACTCGGTCGGCCACGAGTTCCCCAGGTTGTACACGGTCGACTCCATGGCGGCCTCGGCTACGTTCAACGATTTGTCCTTGCTCCTGGTGGCGAGCGTGCGCCCCTGCGTGTTGCTGGTCACCAGCACCAGCGTCCCGCTCATGACGAACAGGGCGGCCGCAAGACAGACCACCATGATGAGTGTGGAACCTGTCTGGTCGTGCCATCTGCGCATGCCGTGCCCCCTGGACTGTCAGTTATGTCGCATGTTGCGCGGTTCAACGGTGCTCACGAGATCCATGTAGGCGGGCGAGTGCCCCGGGTTGGTGTCGACGAGCAGGTGGATCTGTATCGTGAGAATGTTCTGCAGGTTGGCGGTGCCGGTCACGCTGTTCGAGGTCGCATAGCCGCCGGCGACCGTGTACGACGTGTACGTGAAGATGGGAACGTTGTTGCCTTCGGTGTAGTTGACGACGTTCGGCGCCAGGATGGACTGAACGGCCGACGGATCGGTAGTCGGATCGAGGGTGGTCGGGTTGGTGGCCATGTAGCGATAGAGCGTGCCTGCCTTGCCGTCCGCGTTTGCCACGTACTTGTAGGCGACATCCTTGATGATCAGCGACGGATCGTTGAAGGGCGTTGTGAAGCTCATCTGGCTGGCCGCCGCGAGGTTGATGGCCGAGTTCACATACGGGTAGCCGCTCGCCACGCCCGGGCTCAGCGTATCGGGCTGGGCCGCCGCGTCGCGGATCTCACGCTCCATGCGGGCGATGGAGTCGCGGGCAGTGGACTGCGCGTTCATGGAGTTGGTCGAGAAGGCGTAGGAGCTCTGCAGTGCGAACCAGATGCCGAGCACCATCGTCGAGACGACGCCCATGATGACGAGGGTCACGACCATCTCGACCATGGTGAATCCATCCTGCCGGCGAGCATGTCTGATGCCGATCATCGGGCGCCTCAAAAGTTGACGGTGACGGTCTTGTTGGCGTTGAGCGGATTGACCGTCTGGACATTGGGGGGAGAGGCCGAGAACGTGGTCGTGACGGTGTATGAGCCGTAGTACAGGCCGCTGAGCGTGATGCTCGTGGAGCCCGACTGGTTGCCGGAGCTGTACGGGTACATGGAGTCGTTGCCGGTCACGACCGTGACGGCGGTCTGCTGGTTGCGCGTGATCGTCATCGTGTAGGGCCCCGGGCGTACCGCGGTCGTCACGGTGACGGTGGCGCTGCGGCGCGACAGACGTCCGGCGGTGTCATAGGCGCGCACGACGTAGGCGTGGGTGGCGACCCAGCCGACTGTGTCGCTGAAGCTGAGAGCGCTGGTCTGCGCGTAGGGAACGGCGGCGCCGTCGCGATAGATGTAGTAGCCCGCCAGCCCCATGTTCTGATTGGGGTCGGACGACGCGGTCCAGCTGAGAACCGCCTGGTTCTGGTTGGCGACTCCCGCAAAGCCGCCCGGCGTGGTCGGCCTGGTGTCGTAGGGCACGACCGTCGGCACCGCATCGAGCTCGGCCGAGGCCACGCTCTTGTTGCCGGCGGTGTCGATCGCGTAGACGATGTAGTAGTAGTCCTGGTCGTTGGTCAGCCCGGTGTCCGTGTAGCCGGTGGCCGTGATACTGCTCACCAGCACCGTCTCGCCGCCCGGTGTCGTGCCGCGATCTATTTCGTAGTGGCTGAAGTCGCTGGCGATCGACGGGCTCCAGGACAGCACCACGCGCCCGCTGCCCGGCGTATAGCCCAGGTTGGTGACCTGGGGCGGAGCGTTGCTCAGGTTGAGCACGAACTGCCGCTGTTGCGGGGCGCCCGGGGTGCTGGTGCCGGGAGCGCCGCTCCACGCCTGCGAGGTAATCATGTAGTCGCCATCGGGGTCGCCGGTGAAGTTCACCGAAGCGGTGAGGTTGCCGGTTGAAGCGACGGCCGGCGTCACCGACCCGGTGCCCAGAGACACCACCGTGAACTGCGCCTGAGCGCTGGGGAACGTCGACGGGTTGACGGTCGCCACGAGGTTGTCTGTCGCCGTCGTGATGATATTGCCGTTCGGGCCACTCGGGGTCGGGCTGATGGTGAACCCGGCGCTGGTGAGCGCCGGTCCAGCGTACTGCTTGGAGACGATCGTCATGATCGTCACCGGCTTGATGGGCGTCGGCTTACCGGTCCAGGTGACGGTCACACCGATGTTCATGGTGTCCGCCGTCGCCCCCGTCAGGGCGCCGCCGCCCGGCTGGACGGTGTAGGCGATGGTGAAGACCTTGGACGAGTTGCCGGATTGGGCCGTATACGAATCGCCGAACTGGCTGCCGGCCCACGAAGATGAATCCAGCGTCGTGGTAAAGGAAGGGCTGGATGCCGTGGCCGGCGCGGTCACCCCACTGCTCGTGTAAGCCGCCACGAGCTGGTCCCAGGGCAGCGCCCGCAGCTTCTCGACCTGACCCTGCGCGACGTTGGTGGCGATATTGCGCATCTGGTTGCCGGAGCTCGCCTGCTCGGCGTTGACGAACATGGGGACCATGCCGGCAAATACCACGCCGGCGATAATCACGGTGATCATCAGTTCGATCAGGGTGAAGCCACTGCCGCGGGCGCGAAACTTGCCCATGCTTGTGCCACCAGCCCATCATTGGAGTCCACTTGTAGGTATCGGCAACTATGCGTCTTTCATGACGCCTCGCCGATCGGCTCGGGTCAGCCGACGTGCGTGCTTGTCTCAGCGGCTCTGCACCGCGTCGACTACCGGCTGCCAGGCGGCGCCGTCCCAGTGGACGACCAGCGGGGCGCTCGTGGCGCTGCCGGCACCGAGTGTCCCGGCAGCCCAGACGTCGGCCGGCGAGAGGGCGTCGAGGGCGGCAAACTGGGCGTTTGCGCGATCAGAGAGACCCATCTGGCGGGCAGTGACCGGCTGCCAGGCGGCGCCGTCCCAATGAGCGACGCCGCCGGCGGCGCCGAGCCAGACGTTCGCCGACGAGACCCCCGCCAGCGCTTCGCGCACGCCGCTGAACGTCTGGGACACGTCGCGCCATTGGCTGCCGTCGTAGTGCTGGAGCAGCGCGTCGCCACCGGCCCAGACGTCGTTGGGGGCGATGGTAGCCACCGTCAGCAGGCCGCCGTCGCTCACGCCGGCGTCGAGCACCGACGACCACGTCGCGCCGTTGTAGTGCAACGTCAGGACGTGCGTGGCATCGGCGGCGGCGCCCACCGCCCACAGGTCGGCCGCGCTGCCGGAGATCGCGTTCAGGCTGCCGCCGCCGGGCGTGGCTGGCAGGACGACAGTCTGCCACGCCGCGCCGTTCCAGTGCGTGGCAAACGGGGTGCCCTGTGCGCTGCCTACGGCCCAGACGTTGTTGGCGGCGACCGCCGCGAGGCCGCGCAGAACGGCGCCGCCGTTCTGCGCGGCGGTCGCGGCCGGCTCCCACTGCAGGCCGGCCCAGTGCAGGATGACGCCCGCCGGGCCGAGCGCCCACGCTTCGCCGTCGCTGGTGGCCGCGACCGCCGTGAGCGGGCCGACGTCGGGGACGCTGGTCTCATGCCAGCCGACGCCGTCGTAATGAACGACGAACGAATGACTCTGAACCCCGGCCAGCGCTCCGGAGGCGCCGGCGTCGCCGCGCGCGCCGACCGACCAGACGTCGCTCGGCGAGACGGCGGCGATCGCCGCCAGACTGTAGCCGGGCGGCGTCGCCATCTGGGTCGTGCCCGCTGACGGCGAGGCCGAGACGCCCGGCACCACCGGCTGAACGAACGCCGGGAGCATCTGGGCGCCGGGCGTGGCCAGCAGCCCACTCGTGGACACCGGAGTTGCCGATCGGTCGCCGACCATGAGAAGGCCCGCGGCCAGAGCGGCGACGCCGACCGACAGCACGGCCGCCCAGGTCAGCGCCCGGCGCGGCGCCGGCCACTGCCCCAGGCGCCTGCGCGGCGCGCCGGTCCCGCCGCCGCGAACCGCCCGGGCGCGCCCGGCAGCCGCCTCGTCCGCGCAGCGCGAAAGCTGCCCGCGAAGATCGTCGAGATAGTCGTCAAACCCGCCGGTCATGACCCTCTCCGGAATCGTCGCCCAGAATGGCAAGGTCGCGCGCCAGACGTTTGAGGCCGCGACTCACGCGCTGGCGCATGAGGTCCTCGCGACAGCCGGCGAGGCGCGCCGCCTCGGGGTACGAGAGGCCCTCGACGACGCGCAGCACGACGGCCTCGCGAAGGTCTCCATGGAGAGCGTTGAGTGCCGCCGCCACCTGCTCACGCACCTTCTCGAGATCCATGAGTTCGTCGGCCCGTTGCAGCGCGTCGGGCGCGACCACAAGCTGTTCCATGCCAAGGCGCTCCCGCCACTGCGACTCGACGCGTTGCCGCGCCACGAAGCGGTTGAGCTGCCGGCGAGCGATCGTGTACAGCCAGGCCGTCGCCGACCCCGGGCCGGGATTGCGAAAGCGCCGGCGCGCCGCGAAGGCCTGGGCGAAGGTCTCGGCGGTCAGGTCGGCCGCCACCTGCGAGTCGTAGGTCCGACGACCGAAGAACGCGAGCAGCCCGGCAGCGTGGCGATCGTAGAACGCGACGAAATGCTGCGGACATGTGGCCGATCCCTGCAGGAGCTCCTCGTCGCTTGGCAACGGGAGGCTCACGATCTCACGGTCCCGTGACGGGCTTCTGTCCAGTAAGTGCAGGATGCTCGGCGCTTGTGACAGTTTCGGGTCGGTCATGATCAAGCAAGACATCGGCGCGCGGCGACCCGCACTGTAGTCGTTGCCGACTGCACGGCAAGCCCAGGGCCGAGCGCACCGACGGGATCAGGGGGGGCCACGAGCGGCGCTCGCGGCGGCAGGCGTAGGCTACTTGGCGGCCTGCAGCGCCTTGAGCGTGGAAGAGAGTGCCTTGACCTGGGCGCCGTAGCCCGAGAA
>PLTW01000115.1 GCA_003164655.1 Actinomycetota bacterium | reverse complement strand
GGCGGCATCCAGCCGGGCGGCGGTGGCGCCTGTGGCGGCATCGGCGGCGGCGTCCATCCTCCCGTCGGACGAGGCGGCAGTGGGCCGTTGGCCGGTGCAGGACCGCTTCGTCGAGCCTGGCGCCACTCGTTGACGAGAGTGAGTGCGGCGCCGAATCCCGTTGCGGTGGCGACCAGGACGGCCAGTCCTCCGATCACGGGCACGAGCGACACGAGGCTGACCAGGACGGCGCCCACGATGGCCGCCACCACGACGTTGTCGCGGTAGCGCTCCGACGACGACAGGATGAGCCGGCCGAGCAGCGCGGCGACGCCGACGAAACAGAACAGCAGCACGGCCGGCAGGGCGATGCCCGCCGGCACGACCACGACGAGCCCGACTATCGTGATGGCCAGGACGAGCAGCAGCACGCCGGCGAGCAGCAGTCCGAGCAGGCCCCAGCCGAACGACGGCCAGAACCTCAGGCGGACGCGCTCGCCGACGCGCGTCACCGCCCGGGGAAAGAGCGCCGACACGACCAGCGCGACGATCGGCAGGAACAGCAGCTGCCACCAGCCGGCGACCACTCCGATCGGCCGCACGACGGCACTCGACACCGCCGCCCGTAGTACGGCGCCCAGATGGAATCCCGTGACCTGGACGGTCCTGCCGTGGATCGTGGCGCCCGGTTCGGTCGTGAGGCGGCCGCCGACGACGACGACGCTCGAGTCCTGCGCGCTGTGACCGGCGCCGACGACGGCGGTGGACTCGATCGTGGCGTCGCCGTCGACCACGACGACGCTGCGCGCGACGGTTCCGCCGATGACGGCGTTGCCGTGGACCACGACAACGCTCTCAGCCGTCTGGCCCTGAGCCAGCGTGTAGTCCTGGAAGCGCACGACGGCGTTGCCGTTACTGGCGGCCGGCGAGGCGGCGGCGAGCGCCGGCACGACTAGGGTGAGCAGCAGGAGCGTACCGGCGGCGCTCGCCGCCAGCGCGCTCGTCCTGACCGGGCGACGCATCGATCTCATGGCTGTTCCTCCTGTGCGGGGGATTCCCCGTCGGTGTGTGGGAGCGGAGCGGCGGCGTTGGGCGCCTGGTCTGCGGCCTGGAGCGGTGGTGCGGCGAGGTCGGGCGTCGGGGCCGCCGGCTCAGGCGACGTGGGGCCGGCAGGCGCGGCAGGCGGCACGTCGCCTGTGCCTGTCGGGCCGGCGACCGGCGGAGCCGGCGACGCGGCGAACACGGGCGGCCACTGCGCCCATGGCGCGCCGCTCCACGGGCCGCTCGACCACGTCGCGCCGGGTTGCGCGGCGGGCGGTTGCGCCGGCTGCGGCGGGTACGGCGACGGCGGGTAGTAGAGCCAGCCATAGGGCGGCCGGTCCGCCTGCGGCGGGCCCGGCGACGGCGGGGCCGCAGGCCTCGCCGTCGGGTCTGCAAGCTCTGCGACCAGGCTTGCAGGCTCTGCGGCCGGGCTCGCCGCCGCAAAGGTGGGCCGCGGCGCCCTGTCGGGTGTCAGCAAGCCGCCGGCCACGCCCCGCCACAGCGCCGCGAGGCCGTTGCACGCATGAAACGAGACGACGGCGAGAAGCAGGCCGAGCGGTACGAGCAGCAGGGCTTGCCAGAGCTTGTCGACGGTCCAGACGCCGAAGTAGATGCCGTGGTGGACGATCCCGTCGGCGCCGCTCGAGTGCACGTAACGGTAGTAGAACGGCGCCCCCAGGAATCCCAGGGAGCTGGCGCCCAGGCCGACCACGACGACGAATGACAACAGACCAAGCGGAAACTTGACGAAGAGAAAGGCGAGGTCCTTCCAGGTGGCGCTCGAGGTGAAGTGGGCCTTGATGCGCGGCCAGGCGCCCTCGGCGCGGCGCCAGGGCTGGGGCGACGGCCCGAGCCGGGTACCCAGAAGGCCGTCGGCGAGCGAGCGCTCGAAGGCGGCAAAGGCCCACCAGCAGGCGGCCGTCAACCCGAGGATGAAGATGCCGACCCAGATGATGACGAGACTGATGCCGATCGACAGGCAGACGGTCAGAAAGACGAAGTAGAACAGTCCCAGCGGGAACGAAAGGCCGAGGTAGAGGAGGTTGAGCCAGCTCTGCGGCCGTGCGACGACGCCGAAGAATCGAGCCAGCGGCGAGCGGACCGGGCCGCGCGACGAGTGGGCGGGAGTGCCGGTGCCGGCGCCGGCGCCGGCGCCGGTCGCGGGGGCGGCGCCGGGCTGGGGAAGCGCCGCCGTGTTCCTTGTCTCCGCTCGCCGAGCCTCCGACATGCCGTCTGCCTTCCTGGCGATAATTGCCGCGAATCTGCCTTCACCCTAACCGTCTCCTCATAGACTGTCGTCGCCCCGCGGGGGGAGCCTGCGGTCAACTGCGGGGGGATGTTCAAGGCCAAGCGGTGCTCGCCGCTACGCGCCGGCCGGCGCGACCAGGCCGATGTCGTAGGCGAGAATCACGGCCTGCGTGCGGTCGCGCAGGTCGAGCTTGAAGAAGATGCGCTTGATGTGGGTCTTGACGGTGCCCTCGCTGAGGAACAGCTTCTCGGCGATCTCGCGGTTCGACAGGCCCTGGGCGATCAGGCCGAGAACCTCGCGCTCGCGGTCGGTCAGTCCGTCGAGGGCGGTCGGCGACGGTCTGTCGATCGCCGGCCGCCGGGCGAACTCGCCGATCAGCCGCTTGGTGACCGACGGCGACAGCAGGGCCTCGCCGGCGGCCACCACGCGCACGCCGGCGATGAGGTCCGTGGCCGGCGTGCGCTTGAGCAGGAACCCGCTGGCGCCGGCGCGCAGCGCCTCGTAGACGTACTCGTCGAGGTCGAAGGTCGTCAGCACCAGCACGCGCGATGAGTCGGTGCGCCTCAGAGCGACGATCTCGCGGGTCGCGTCGAGGCCGTTCATGCCGGGCATCTGGATGTCCATGAGCACCACGTCGGGGTCGAGCCGTTTGACCTGCTCGACGGCCGCGGCGCCGTCGCCGGCCTCGCCGACCACGACAAGGCCGTCCTCACTTTCGAGGATCATGCGCAGGCCTGAGCGCACCATCTGTTCGTCGTCGACCAGCACGATGCGGATCGTGTCGTCAACAGTCATCGCTACCTCCTGTCCCGTTCGTGCCGCCGGTCGGCCCCACTCCCCGCTGCAGCGTGCCCGTGCCGTCGAGCGGCAGCCGCGCAAGCACGCGAAACCCGCCGTCGGGGCGCGGCCCCACTTCGAGCTCGCCGCCGAACAGAGCGACGCGCTCGCGCATGCCCAGCAGGCCGCGGCCGCCGCTAAGTCGCTGGTTGAACTGGCCGGCCGCCGGCCGGCCGCCGCCGTCGTCTGCACACTCGATCTCGAACCAGTCGCCGTGGCAGCTCAGCCGGACGCTCGCGCGCGCTCCGCTGCCGGCATGCTTGAGCGTGTTGGTCAGGGCTTCCTGCACGATCCGGTAGCCTGAGCGATCGAGGCTCGAGGGCAGGTCGACGTTCGTGCGTCGGTCGTCGACCGTGACCGCGACGCCGGCTTCGCGCACCTGGGCGACGAGGCCGGGCATGTCGGCGAGGCCCGGTTGCGGACCGAGCTCCTCGCGGTCGCCGGCCTCGGCCCGCAGGATACCCAGCAGGCGCTCGATGTCGCCGAGCGCCTGGCGGCCGGTCGCCTCGATCGACCCGAGCGACTCGCGGACCGTCTCCGGCCTGGTGTCGAAGACGCGCTGCGCCGCGCCGGCCTGCAGTACGACGACGTTCAGGGCGTGGCCGACGACGTCGTGCAGCTCGCGAGCCAGGCGGCTGCGTTCGAGGGCGACCGCCTCCTGGGCGCGCATCTCGAGATCGTGGAGATAGAGATCGGCGCGCTCGCGCTCCGCGCGGGCGCGCTCCCGGGCCTCGCGCACGTTCTCGCGGTAGGCGTGCAGGATCACGCCGGCCAGCCACACCGCCGAAAAGCCGAACCACGAAGCGGCGGCAAACCATGGCGACACACTGTCCCGAACGAGGAGGATGGCGAAGATCACGATGAGGACGATCGAGGCCATCATGCCCGACAGGAGGCTCCGCCAGATGTCGCTGCGTGAAGCCACGACGAAGAGCGCGATGGCGCCGCACCAGTAGCCGACGTTGATCGCCGGCTCAGCGAATGCGGCGCCCAGCATCGAGGCGACGCCGATGATCGCGAACACGACCCTGGGGTGGCTGCGCACGGCGGCGAGAGGCAGCGTCATGGCCAGCAGCAGGACGGCGCCGACCGCGTCGAGCCCGTGCCACCCTGGCGACGCCTTGGGCGCGGCCAGCACATACACGAAACCGGCGGCGCACAGCACGAACGCCAGCGCGGAGTCCCACAGGTGCGGATCGACGCCGCGCACCACCCTGCGCAGCAGGCTCGGTGGCAACGTGGCCTGGGACTGTGACGGCGACTGTGCGGCCATATGTCTCTTCCCTCGAGCTCGATCCTGAGCCAATTGTAGACCCAGAGAGCCGCCGCCGACGGTCATGGTGATGCAGCCCGGTGGGCTGGTCGGTGCCGCGGTCGCCGGCCGACAACCACGCCGGCCGCGGGCCACGAATTCGACGAAGGAGCCCGCCGGTCGGCGGCGAATCCTTGGCGCGACGGATGCGCATGCCCACTGGCTCGGGGACGGGATCTGACCCCCCTCGTTACCGTCCCTGGCCGCGGCGGTCCCCCCCGCCTCGGCCGGCCCATCCGCCGAATGTCGAGTTGGCGGGGCGGCGGCCAAGACGCCGCCCCGCCGTCGACCTGGCCGTCGTTCCGCCGTCAACTGAGCATGGTTCCGCCGTCGGGCGCCCCGCCACCAAGTCCCCCATCGGCAAGCCGATTCTCCCGTCGCGCAAGCCGATCCTCCCGTCGCGCAAGCCGATCCTCGCGGCGCCGAGGCCGTTCGGCGGCGGGTATGATGACCGGGTGGGAGCTCCGCGAACACCCTTTCTGAGCGCTCGCCGGGTGCGCGGGCTCGACGTCACGGTCGCCGTCTGGGTCGTCTTCTGGATCGTCGTCGGGGTGCTGGCGGCGGTCGAGATCGCTCACCTGGGAGCCCTGGGCGATACGGTGGTGCGCACCGCCGACGGACTGCAGAAGACCGCCGACACTCTGAGCGGCCTGTCGAGCATCCCCCTGATCGGCGGATCGCTCGGCGACGCCGTCAAGCAGGTCGATGCCACGGCGGCGACCGTCACGTCGCAGGTCGCCGCCGACAAGACGACCGTACGCCATCTCAGCCTGATCGTGGGCATCGCCCTGGCGGTGGGCCAGGCGGCGCTGGGGCTGCTGCTCTACCTGCCGCTGCGGCTGCCGTGGCGGCGCGAGGTCGACGACGTGCGGCGCGCACTCGCTGCCGACCGTAACGATCCCGCGCTCTGCCGGTATCTGGCACGGCGCGCCCTCGAAGGCATGAGTTTCGCCCAGGTGAGAGCCCGTGGCGGCGACCCGTGGCAGGAGATGCAGACCGGCGACCCGTGGCCGCTCGCCGAGCTCGAGCTGCAGCGGCTGGGCCTGCGGCGCTAGCCGCGCCCCGACTTGCGCGCCCACACGCGTCCCCGGCACTGTAGAATAGGCGCCGCCCGGCCAGCGACCTTCACCAGGAGGGGGCCATGAAGGCCAAGCTCACGACCGTTCTCGCCGTCGCGTTCGCACTCACCCTCGCGGCGGCCGCGTGCGCCGTCGCCCCGGCGGGCGCGACGCAAGTGACATCGACCTACGCCGTCACCGCCGGCAAGGTAGCCGAGACCAACCCCGACCTGTCGGGCGCGAACCTCGTCTGGCAAGAGAAGACCGGCGACAACTGGAACATCTACGCGGGTGGCCTGTCGGGCCCCGGCACCGTCATCTGCTCGGCCGTCGGCGACCAGATCCTGCCGCGCGTGAGCGGCAACCTGGTCGTGTGGGAGGACCACCGCAACGGCAACGCCGACATCTACGGCTACGACCTCGCGACCCACAAGTCGTTTCCCGTCTGTGTCGAACCCCACGAGCAGGTCGCGCCGCGCATCTCCGCGCTGCCGGGCACCACGCTGGCCTGGGTGGTCTGGCAGGACAAGCGCGACGGCGACTGGCAGATCTACGGTGCGACGATCGATACGACGAACGACACGGTAGGCGCGGCCGCGGCGATCAGCCCCGGCGCCCACGACCAGACGGAGCCCGACGTGTCGGGCAACACTGTCGTGTGGGTCGACACCCGCTATGGCGACCAGGACATCCTCGGATACGATCGCACCGTCGGTCCCACCGGCTACACCTTCCTGATCTGCACCGACGACGCGGTTCAGGACGAGCCCGCCATCTCGGGCAACACCGTTGTCTGGCGCGACGCCCGCAACGCCGCGACCTCGGGCACCGACATCTACGGCTACGATCTGCTGACGGGCCGCGAGTTTGCGGTCTGCACGGCGACCGGCGACCAGAGCTCGCCGGCGGTCGATCAGGACCTGGTCGTGTGGAACGACGCCCGCTCGGCGGCCAGCGGCCTCGACGTGCGCGGCTACGACCTCACCTTGCAGCAGGAGTTTCCGGTCGTCACGGCGCCTGGCTGGCAGGGCCAGCCGACGCTCTCCGACTATCGGGTCGCGTGGGCCGACGCGCGCAACGGCGGGATCGCCAACCTGTGGGCGGCCCTGCTCACGCCGTGGAACGCGGGTATCTCCATCGACCACGGGGCAGCCTGGACGCACAACGCCACGGCGAGCCTGCAGCTCTTCGCTCAGAGCAAGACCGGCGGAGTCTGGCAGATGACTCTTGCCAACGTGGGCGGGCCGGCCGGCGTCTCCGAGGCCTACTGGCCGGTCAAGTCGCCCTGGTACCTGACCCCGGGCGACGGGCGCAAGACGGTCACGGTCAAGTTCGCCGACGTCTCCGCCGCGTTGTCGCCGACGATCTCGTCGTCGATCATTCTCGACACTCACGGCCCCGCGATCCGCGTGCCGGCCGCCGTGTCGGTCAAGCGCGGCGCCCGAGCGTCGATCGGCTATCGCGTGACCGACAATCTCTCGCCGCGGGTCGCGGTGACGATCCGCCTGCTCGACAAGCACGGCAACATCGTCAGGGTCTTCGTGGTCGCCAGGGTGTCGACAGGCAAAGTTCTGCACAGCATCAGGTTCGTCTGCAAGCTCAAGGCGGGCTCGTACAGGGTGAGGGCCTGGGCCTCCGATCTGGCCGGCAACGAGCAGGTCAAGGTCGGCGCCAACAAGCTGACGGTCACGTAGCGGCCCCGCCGCGGATGCGGCGCGGGGAGCACGCTCCCCGCGCCGCATCCGCACACGCCCACCAGACACAGACGGGGCGGGCGGCTTGCGCCGCCCGCCCCGTCCTTTTCGGCGTGACGGCCGCCTTGCGAGCGACCGTCGCCTGTGGCGCCGGTCCGGCCAGCCGACGCACACACCTTGGAGTTCGAGCGCTTAAGGCCGTGGAGCCGGCGCGGACACCCTCTCCGGGTGACCGGCCCCGCGGCATGAACAAACGGGGTCATGCCCAGAAACGCGACGGCAGTACACCGTTGACCGGTGGACGCCGCGCGAGGGCGGCGCCGGCGCCCGCGAAACGCGGTGCCGGCGGACGGGCGCCCGCGGCGCCCGCTCGAGGCTGAGGATGCAAACGGGGGGTCGGCCTGCGAGTCTCCTCACAGACCGACCCCCCGCGCCTGTCGCGGTCCGGCGGTCGATCATACCGTTGGCCCCCGCGCCGCTCGCGGTCCGGCGCCGCAATCGGTCATACGATCCGGCAGCCGGCCCCCGCGATCTTGTCGTCCGTGGACCTGGTCTACCGGACGATCAGCCTGTGCAGGCCGGTTGCGGCCTGCCTGTCACCGACGGGGTCCTGGGCTGGCGCGGCGCTACGGACCGTCGCCACGCCACACGTCCGCATACGGGGAGAGGAATGCGGTTGCACGTTGTGCCTCCGATCGGTGCGCCGCCACAGCATAAGCTGCAAGACTGACATCGGCTTGTGGGGGACGATAGGGTAGCGCAATCCATTGTCTGTTCTGAGAACACCCGGGCGCCGCGCCGAGTCCGCCGCCGCTGCGCTGGGCAAAGAAGGAGCGATCATGGCCATAGACGGTATCGCGCACTGGAACGACTGCCCGCGGCGCCGGGCCGACATGGGGCCGCTGGGCGCCGAGTGGATCGACCTTGGTGTAGGCGCCGCAGCGACGAAGTCGGGGCTCCGGCGCGTGCGCGTCGACCCGGGCAAGCGGGCCACCCCGGCTCATGGGCACGCAGTCGAAGAGGAGCTCGTGTACGTGCTCGACGGCGCCGGCCTGAGCTGGCAGGGTGGCGAGACCTTCGAGATCGGGCCGGGCGACTTTATCGACTACCGGCCGCACTCCCGGCCGCACACGCTGCTCGCCGGCGCCGCCGGCCTCGATGTGCTGATCATGGGCCCCGATGTGCACGCCGAGGTCGGCTATCTGCCGCGCGCCAACGTCGCCTGGATCGGCGATACCTGGATCACGGCCGGTGACGGGGCGCATCCGTGGGCGCGGGAGGTCGCCGCCGGCGACCTCCCGCGCCCCGGCGCGCCGAGCCCGCGCCCGTCGCACATCGTCAATGTGGCCGGCGTCGCGGCCCAGTCCAGGGCGGTCGGCGACACCGAGCGGGTGCGGCGCGATCTGGGCAGCGCCGCCGGCACGGTGTCATGCGGACTGCAGCATGTGATGGTGGCGGCCGGCAAGCTCGGTTGCCCTCCGCACGTGCACAGCGCCGAAGAGGAGGCTTTCGTCGTGCTCGAGGGCGACGGCGCCTGCCTGCTGGGCGACCACGAACACCCGATACGCATCGGCAGCGTCATCGTGCGCCCGCCGGGCAGCGGCATCGCCCACGCCATCCGCGCCGGCGCCGGCGGCATCACGTACCTGGCCTACGGCGACCGGATCGCCGACGACATGTGCTACTACCCGCGCTCCAACAAGATCAGCTTCGGCTTCGCCAACCTGATCGGTCGCCTCGAGAAGCTCGACTACTGGGACGGCGAGGGGCTTTAGGGCAGCAGCGCCTTGGCAGTGTCGACCGCGCCGCCGGCGTTGGCGCCGTAGCCGTCGGCGCCGATCTCGTCGGCGAAGGCCTGGGTGACCGGGGCGCCGCCGACCATCACTTTGACCTGGTCGCGCAGACCGGCCGCCTCGAGCGCCTCGAGCGTCGCCTTCATCTTGGGAACGGTCGTGGTCAGCAGGGCGCTCATGCCCAGGAGCTGCGGCCGGTGCTCCCTGACCGCCGCGACGAACTGCTGCGGCGTGACGCCGGTGCCCAGGTTGAAGACGGCAAAGCCGGCGCCCTGGAGCATCATCGCCACGAGGTTCTTGCCGATGTCGTGCAGGTCCCCCTGGGTGGTGCCGATGGCCACCTTGCCGCTCGATACCACGCCCTCTTCGACGAGGTGGGGCTTCAGCACGCTAAGGGCCGCTGTCATGGCCCGGGCGGCGACGAGCATCTCGGGCACGAAGATCTCGCCCTCCTCATAGAGCTTGCCCACCTGGGCCATGCCCTGAATCAGGCCCTCGCGAAGAAGCGTGCCCGCCTCGATGCCCTCTTCCAGCGCCTCGGTCACCTTGGCGACGGCCAGCTTTGCCTGCCCGTCAACCACTGCCTCACGAAGCTCCTCGATCAACGCCATGGCGTCGTTCTCCATTCTCTTTGCTCTAAGGACGTACTACGACCGAAAACTCCGGCTTTTCTGCACAGCACGAACAGGAAGTGGTTCTCGCCAGGTGCTCACGAGACCTGAATCAAGCCCCGCGCGGTATCAAGCATCGCCACGATGTTCTCTGGGGGGACATCGGCGAGGATGTTGTGCACCTGCTGGAAGACAAAGCCGCCACCTTGTCGCAGAACCCCGACCTGATGCTTAACGTGTTCCCGAATGGCCTCGGGCGTCCCGTGCGATAACAACCACTGAGTGTCGCAGCCTCCCCCCCAGAAGGTGATGTCCTTGCCGAAGTCGCGCTTCAAGCCCTCCGCCTCCATACCCTTGCAGCTGATCTGCACCGGATTGACGGCATCGAGCCCGGCCTCGATGAGGTCCGGCAGAAGAAGCCGGATGTCGCCGCACGAATGCAGCTTTACCTTTACGTTGGCCAGTTCCTTGGCGCGTTGCCACAAGCGTCCATGGCGGGGTTTGAAGAACTCACGGTACATCCGGGGAGAGATCTGGGGGCCGGTCTGCATCCCTAGGTCGTCATTGAAGACGATGACGTCGATGTAGGGCCCAACCAGCCCGAGGTACTTCTCGAGACTTGTCAGGTGTAGCTGCGTCAAACGCTCGAGCAGATCGTGCGCACGGTTCGGTTCTGCCGCAAGCAAAGCCAAGAAGTTGTCATTCCGGTACAGAAATTGGCCCCACTCCAACAAATTGCAGCCAAACACCCCGAGGATTGCCCTGTCAGTGCTTTCGCGCAGGCGTCGTGCACCCTCGACCAGGAGGCGGTCGCCATCAGGCCCCTCGACCAACGGTCCTGGCGCTGTTGGGATGTTCCACATGCACTCCGCCATGGCCTCTTCAAGACGGTCGTGATCAGGCTCGTCCTCATTTGCCCATGGAAAGTAGGCCGTTTCGAAGTACAGGGCACCATCCGGCATCTGACCAATAACTCGGCCCGTCCTGGAGCGCAATACCCAGCCATGATCGACGCGCTCTGGTGACGTCCAGACAGGCACCTGACAGGGTGAGCCATCCGGCAGCGTCCAGTCCATCCAATCGGTATCATTGAGGGCAAATCCCTGCCCCAGCTCGACAGTGTCGACATCGAAGCGGTCAAGGATGTCATCATCCACGATCGCGAGCTGCTGCTGAATGTCCCACACCCGGATGGGTTTGGGATCGAGTCCGAGGAACGCCCTGAGCTTTGGATAAGCGATAGCCGAAATGCCCGACGACCGGTAGCCAGAGAGGTCAATCGGGACACGATCGGTCTCCACATGATTCAATGCCGCTAGTACCCGGTTTCGCGAGTTCATGCCATCTCCTTCCTCGCCTGCAAGTCACTATAGCCCACGTAAACAAAGCAAGAATTAGGCCGTTGCCCTATGGGTTGTGTCTCTCTCATCTCGTCGATCAGCGATCGAACACCTGCTCGCACTCTGCAGAAGTGCCTAGTTCTTTCACGCGCGCGGAATGGCAACGAGGTCCCGAATCCGCACTGCAGCCGACCAAATGCTCGCCGTCGTTCCAAGCGCGCCGCCACTTCTTACTCACTTCCGTGCACTCCGTCTATCGGACCAAGTTGCATGTCGTCTCCGGAAGTGCTTCGCACCGCTGAGGTCGGAGGGCAGCTGAGCAGAGGCACTGACGGCTAGAGCGAAAGGCCGCCGGGTAGTGATTCCATCGTTCACTTCCGGGTCAACGCCGTGGAGATGCAAGGCTCTCAGATCAGCGGATGGGCCGCAGAGCGCAGTCCGGCGACCCGAACCGACATAGCCTGCGCCGCCTACTTCGACTGCGTGCACAGCCTACGCCTCCGCGTTCCGAAGCTTGGCGAGTCGGGGCGCTAAGTGTCGTTGCTGACCAATGGCCTCCAAGAAGACCTCGAATATCCGGTCGTAGGTTGTGCAACGACTCGGCGACGGGACATTGCGGTCCCGGTCTTGATGTGCATGGTCCACCGCAGTGAAGTCAGGCCACGCACCGACGCCCACGGCGACTACAGCAGCTGCCCCTAGTGTCGCCGCCTGTTGATCGACACCGGTTCGGACAACCGGAAGCGCGAACACGTCAGCGAGTATCTGTCTCCAGAGCGCGCTCTTGCTGCCGCCTCCGACGAGCAACATCTCATCATTGACACACGCGAGGCGTCGCATCATCACCACCGCGGGTCGGAGCGCCATGGCAACGCCCTCGAGAAAGGCACGTATCACGTCGGCGCGGTTATGCAGCAGATCGAGCCCGATCAACGCTCCACGCGCCTCTGGGCCGCCTTCTAGGATCGTTCCGCCGGCGAGCGTGGGCAGACACAATAGGCCTCGCGCGCCGACGGGCGAAGAGGCGGCGAGTTTCATCAGCGTCTCGATCGCCATGTCGCCTTCAAAGAGGGACTCGCGCAGCCAGTCGACGCTCGAACCACCACCAAATGTCGAAAGCGCGGAGACGTATAGTCCTGGGACGACATGGTCGAAGACGTACGGTCGCGACTCAGGTTCAAGGATAGGGTGATCCGCTGAGACCGTGATCCAGTTTGATGAGCCGAGCGAGCAGTAGATGCGGCCGGCGACGACCTCACGCGCACCGGCTGCCATACAGGCATTGTCGACGCCCCCGGCAACCACCGGTGTCCCGCTGATGAGGTGAAGATCGCGCGCAGCATCAGCACTGAGGCCACCGAGGATGGCGGTGGACGGCACGATCCTTGGCAGGAGCGCGGCGGGGACGTCCGCTGCCTGAAGCAGGTCAAGGTCGTAGTCGCGTGAAGAGAGGTTGTAACAGCCGAATCCCGAGGCATAGGAGTGGTCTGTTGCAGGCCGGCCCGTCAACCGGAAATTGATGAAGTCCTTGGAGCCGAAAACGAGATTCGTCGAGCCGAACACTTCAGGTTGATGTTCCCTAAGCCACATGAGCTTGAAGAGCGTGTAAAGCGGTGGTGGAAACCCGTTACCGGTCGTCAGGTACCAGCACTCCTCAGGCAGTCGCGTGAAGAACTCGTCGGCTTGACGCTGCGCGCGCGCGTCAGACCAGATTGGCACGCTTTCCAGAAGGGGCTCGCAATGTCGGTCAACCGGGACGAGCGCGAGACTCTGGCCAGACAACCCCAGCCCCACAACGTCCCTTGGCCGAATACTCGTGCGCTCAACGAGGGTGCGGCAGGCCTCCACTACGGCAGACCACCAGTCCGCAGGACGCTGCTCGTGCCGTAGTGGTGCAGGATACGACGTTGGGTAGCCGACAAAAGTCTCAGCGAGGTTTGTTCCTTCCAGGTCGTAGGCGGCGGCCTTGCAGCCGCTCGTTCCAAGGTCAAACGCGATAATCATGCTTCGCACCCCTCACCTTCAGGGCTAGCGCGCGCCCGCTATAGCCGCAAGGTCGCAGGTGCCTGATGCCCCGAGTTTGGACGGAGCAGCGCGCCGCCGCCAAACCAGCAAACGCAAATCTCGCCATGACGGGGTCGTCCTGATCCTGCTCTTCGGGGCACAACTTTCCAATAACGGTGCTAACAGTCTGAGTCTCTGCATCCACGGACGCGAGCCTGGCGTTAGGCAGGATAACGGCGGGCAAAACGGCGATACGTTCGAACCCGCCGGACTCACTTCTCACGAGACCCTCCCTTTGTTCGTGGGGACGTCCGACGCCGCCGCAATCAGACGAACAGCAGCGTCCGAGTTGATCCCAAAACGGCTAACGCCCAGCTCGACCATCTCGGTCACGGTCCCGAGCGTCCGGATCCCACCCGAGGCCTTGATGGCGACGGCGTCCCCCACAAAGGACAGTATCCTGCGGATAGTCTCCACCGTCGTGGGAGTACCTGACCAGCCTGTGCCCGTCTTGATATAGTCAGCGCCCGACTCCACGACCGCATCACAACCAGCGTGCAGCTCATCGTCATCGAGGTACGAAACTTCAAGGATTACCTTGACGGGGACACGCTTGCTTACGACGTCCACAACTGTTTTCAAGTCCTTTAGCACGTACGCGAACTGGCCAGACCGAAGCCGACCGATGTTCGCCACGACGTCCATCTCTTCGACCCCATCGTCGAGCAGCGCTTCTGCTTCCTTCGACTTGATACGCGTCATCGCACCGCCCGAGGGGAAGCCCACCGGCGATCCGACCAGCGTCGTCGAACCGGCAAGCAGCTCGCGCATCAGTGGCACCCAATTTGGAAGCACATGGGCATTTATGAAGCCGTACTTTCTAGCGATTTCTGCAAGCCGCCGGATGTCCGACTCAGAGTGGAACGTTTGTACCGCGCTAATGTCGATCAGGCGGGCTAGCACGGCTGGTGAGAGCCGACCGGGTTCGGACGACCGTGCACGTGTGGTGGCCGTCATCGAGTTCCCACCGCCTCTCCCATAAAGCGAGAACCGGCTGATGCCTGCCAGCCGCCCGAATACCAGTCGCCAATGAAGTCCAGCTCCTCGGTCATGTCTGATGACTTCCTAGTCCTGGCGCGAGTCTGCCTGGTTGCAAATAGCACAGGCACCGCATCGCGGTTGACGCCGCCAATGTGGCTCTCACTGTTCGCGCCGACCAGAGCCAACCACCACCCCTTCACCCCAACACACACAACCATCGACCGTAAGCGTTGAACCCACTGAACCGCGACTCATCTAGTACCGATGAACGATCTTGCCGAGCGGCAAGTACAGGTCGCCTTGTCCGAAATAGCCACCGACAACATGCTTCGGTTCCAAGAGGTACGTCGGGTCGATTTCCGAGCGTTCGAAGACGACCGAACCTCTTCCGGAGAAGAACTTGCCCTCCTGAACTGTGACCGTGCCCTTGGTCAGGACCAACTGTCGCAGAGGCTCCTCACCTTCTTCGGCGGCCGGAATGAACTTGAGCGAGAAAACCCCGTCCCTGCTCCACCCGACCTCCTCCATGACCGCTTCCCGCTCGGGGACCACGAGGGTCTTCACAATCTGGTGACCGAGACGGTCGACCTGACCCCGAACAGCCTCGTACTCGTGGAAGAGTCCGATCTCGGCCATCTTCTTCTGGAAACCCCAGATCTCCCGCCCCCCTGTCAACGGCAGGTGGTTATTAACGTATAGAAAAGGCTCGTAATCACCCTCGGCGTCGCCAAACTTGACCTGAACATAGACAGCCGCCTCGCCGAAACTGCCTTGCGTCGCAGCAAGTTCGACCTGCGATATCCAAGTGATCACACGGTTCGTTCGAGGCTCCAACGGTTCCGGAATAACACGACGGATGTTCTCAATGTCAGTCTCATACACTACGAGCTGAACCCGCATGTCGCGCCAAATTATTGGCGGCTCACTATACAGATACGACACAAGCGGGTTCGTATAGGGCCAATCCGCGACCTTCACTTTCGCCACCTCTTTCTCCAGTACCGTTGGATCCTCTTCGTAATGCAAACACCCACAGTCGTTACCATACTCGCTGGCTCGAGCCACCCTATAGCGGAGCCTTCCTCGTTGCCTTTCCGTGGCCGCCACCTCAACTCTCGCGACAGAGAACCACGCTTCAGCAGACCTTCGTCTCGGCTGATCGTCTTTCGGCCGCACCGCTTGCCGCGTTCGCGGGCAGATCAGTCACTCACTTCTCGCCACCGCTGTCCCCGATCGGAGCTGCTGACATGTGCGAGTTCTCCGCCGTCCCGAGCGACGCATCCTCAACTGCACTCGATTCGCTACGAGCCGCGAGGGAATCGGTCAACCCACCCTCCTGGCCTGCTTTCGAGCTTCGGAAACGGTTGAAGAGAACTCCGAACAGTCGAAGCCTCATCCTGCCTTGGCGCACCTGGTCAATTATGCCGGCTGCTACAACGACGGCTCCGTAAGTGGCCTGCTGCCAGAACGCCGAAAGATTAAGAATGACGAAGGCGTTGCCCACAATCCCGAGAAGAATGGAGCCCAGAAAGACTCCCAGCATTGAGCCTCGCCCACCTAACATACTGACACCGCCAACAACGGCCGCTGCGATCAATGGAAGTAACAGGCTGCTTCCGGCATCAGCTGATGCACTACCCAGCTGAGCGGCCAGCACTACACCCGCGAACCCACTTAAGGTACCGGCAAGCATGAACACCAATACCCGCGTCGAGCGCACTGGGATACCCGCGAGGCGCGCAGCCTCTGGGTTCCCCCCGGTAAATAGGACGCGCCGGCCAAACACCGAGCCCGACAGCACGATCTGAAAAAGCACAATCATGCCCACCATCATGAACACCGGTGTTTGCAGCCCACCTGCCTGCCACTGACCAAGCGACCACACCTGCTGAGGCATGTTTATCGGCAACCCGCCCGTGATGAGAAGAGTGATCCCCTCCACCACGGACATAACTCCCAGAGTCACGATGAAGGAGTGAACGTGCCCAAAAACGATAATGAGTCCATTCACCAACCCCACGAACGTACCCGCCGCCACCCCGACCACTACCGCCAACCAGGGCGTGAGGCCCTGGCCCACCAGCCACGCCGCGACTACACCCGAAAGGGCAATCGTCGCCGCGACAGACAGATCGATCTCGCCGAGCATCAGAACAAAAGCCTCGCCGATAGCTACGAAGACAATCGTCGACACCGCCAACAGCAGGCTGTCTAGGTTGTCCGACGAAAGAAATGCCGAGGACTTGACGGCCACGAAGACGGACATCAGTACGATAACGAGTACCGAGAAGAACTCGCCGCGCCCAAGTATCCTGCGGGTCATTGCGCCCACGTTCACGAGTTCACCTCTTGACTCGCGGGCATTTTCTCACCCAGCGCCGAGGTAATCACCGACAGCGCGTCACTGTCTGCGGGAAGGTCCGCGACGATCGTTCCCTGCCTGACGACCACTATCCTGTCAGCCACCTCGAAGATCTCCTCCAGTTCCGACGAGATAAAAAGAATCGCTACCCCACTGGCTGCTCGTTCTTTGACGAGTTCATAGATTTCTGCTTTTGTCGCGACATCGATCCCGTGGGTTGGTTCATCGAGAACCAGAACCCTTGGTTCTGTGGCGAGCACTCTGCCAATAAGTACCTTCTGCTGATTCCCCCCAGACAGCGAACCAATGGCAGCAGTCGCTTTTCCTTTCACGTTCAGGTTCTCTATCACGTCGTGAGCACGACGACGGTCAAGCCTTCTGCGGATGAAACCCAGGGCACTGGGCGTATCGAAAACGCTGGCGGTCGCGTTGAGCGACACACTGTGGCCAGGAAAGAGGCTACCGGGTCGCTCCTCGTTCGTCAGCGCTATCCCTTTCTTCAGCGCCGCCCGCGGCGAACGCACGTGCACCAGCTTTCCGTCAAGGTAAACATGCCCAGCGAGAACCTTGTCGATACCTCCGATGGCGCGCGCGATCTCCGTTCGACCAGCTCCCACTAGCCCGGCCATGCCGACAACCTCGCCGGCATGCAGCACTAGGTTCACATTACAAATTCCCTCGTTGCTCACTTTCTCTAGCCGGAGGACTTCTCTCCCAGCGTCAGTGAGCGGTGCTTCAGACCGCGCAGCCAGTCTGCGAGTGGGCGCCATCAACCGCACCGCCTCGCCGATCGGTAGCTCCGCTGTCGTGCCCTCGCCGACCTTGCGGCCGTCCCGCAAAACCGCCACCCGATCGGCGATCTCGTACACTTCACGCAATCGGTGGCTGACAACGGCCACTGCCACCCCTCTCGAGCGCATGCCGTCGACAAGTCGCCAGAGCCTCTCGGTCTCACGGCTTGTCAGACTCGCGGTCGGCTCATCGAGGAACAAGATTGCCGGTTCAGTCGTCAGTGCTTTCGCTATCGCGACCAGCTGGCGCTGTGGGGCGCTCAACGCACGCGCATTCTCCGTGACCCGCGGCAGTTCCCCTTCGAGTCCGAGACTTCTCAGGCACTCCACTGCCCGTCGGTTCAATCTCCGCACTTGGTATGGCCGGAACGGGCTATTTCCCGAGGAAAGCTCCGTCGCGAAGATGTTCGCAGCGATCGATTGATCGTTCACGAGCTTCGGGTCCTGATGTACCACCGCCACCCCAGCTCTCAATCCATCCGCCGGCAAGCGGAGCTCTACGGCGTGCCCCTGGATCTCGATTGTCCCGGCGCTGGGATAAAGCGCGCCCGATGCGAGTCCTATGAACGTAGACTTACCAGCTCCGTTCTCGCCCAAAAGGGCGAGAACGGAGCCACCAGCCATGGACAGGTTGACCTCCGTCAACGCGTGGACGCCGCCGAACCACTTGCTTAGACTCCGAGCCTGCAGAACAGGAGAGCTATTCATTCGCCCAGATTCCTAATGCTCCTTGCGGTCCGGCCCGCGTCTCTCGTTCCAACCGGACGCGGACGGAGCCTGCTCCACGATTAGCGTCCATGTGATGAGTTAACCTCTTTCCAGACCAGATGCCCTAGGCGCCCGACGCCTGTGCTGCCATCTCCTGGTTGATATTGGCCTTCGTCCCAACACTCATCGTCGTCGGTATGAAATACGTGGCTGGGCGCTTGCCGGCAACCAAATAATTGTACATGTACATCACCGAGTCGTAGGCCTGACCGAATGGATCTTGCGAAATCGCCGCTGTAAAACAACCCGTTCTAATAGCGGCAGCATTCTCTGTCGTGAAATCGAAGCCGATAAACTTGACAGTACTCTGCTTATGGGCCTCACAAATCGTGTTAGCCGCGATGTACGGATTTCCGCCTGTCATGTAGACGCCGACAAGATTCGGCGTCGAGGCCATGAACGACCTGACGTTCGATTGGATCGTAGCCGGGTCAGCGTTATCCACAACAGGTGACGTCGCCGTTACCCACGGGCAATACTTCTTCAGGCCAGCAACGAAGCCATTCGCCCGGTCAACAAGTGCTTGGAAGGAGAGGCTCTCTGTCGAGACACCGACCTTGCCCGGCTTGGTCTTGCTGGCAAGGTTCGCCGTTGCTTGACACATCAGCTGTCCCGCCTTCACACCTGCCGCGTAGAGGTCTTGGCCATGGAAGAAAAGAGCGCCCGATGCCTGTGCGCACGCCACGTTACCGTTGTAAGCCCCGAACGGCACCCCGTGTTTTACCGCGTACTTGATGTACGTGCAGAGCGAGTTGTCCGAGGTGTCGGACAGGATGGCGTTGACGCCTAACGCAACCTGTGCGTCGATCGCAGTGCCAAGCGCCGGCGTAGTCACTGCGCTGCCGGCGTCAACCCACGTCACTTTCGTGCCCGACAGAGACTTAAGGACAGCTGCAGCACGGGTGTACCCAGCCTCGACCTGCAAGAAGAACGGGTTGTTGACGATACCAATCACCGCAATTGTGAGGTGAGTCCTCGGCTTGATGGAGGTCGGTTGGATGCGACCAGGCACCGGTTTTGTCGAAACAGCAGCTAGACGCGAACTTGCGTTGTTCGAGGCAGCGGCGCTTCCAGCGACAACAAGCGATGCCAGCGCTACTCCTGCGATAGTGACCCCACATACTCTCTTAAAGGCGCCTCGTGTTCGCCTACCATTACCTCCAGATAGGCGCGTGTCATGATGCATGTATTGCTCCTTTCTAGCTGTATATTGAGAATCAAGATGTCAGGGAGCGGCCGATTCCAAAGGTCACATGCGTTTGATCACCTCTCTGTGAAGCGATCAAGGGAATGACGGGACGCGAGTGGACGGATCGCGACGTTGTCAACGTGTGGCCACCGTCGGGTGCGTCGCCCAATGACACGAACCTCGTCGCGGCAGATCGCGAAGTCGACATCACCGATCGCACGGACGTTGCTGAAGTGCTTCAACCCCCGCATCTCCATGACGGACGTATTCCCGCTTGTTCCGTTCACCGGAGGTGAAGTTTCCGGACCGTCCATAGCCGCCCATCTCCGTGTCCCGCCGCCCGACCGGCTGCCCAGAGCGTCTATCGAGCGGATGATATCGTTATCAAATCGTGATAATAAAATACGCGTCACAAACCTGATGCCAAAACGCAAACTAGGCTGACTGTAGGCTTAAAATTGGGTTTCGTCAAGTTCCAGAAAGCCGCCCGAACGGAGCAGGCCAAGTGGATGAGCACGGATGTCCTCGCAGGGGCGCTGCGGCTGACGCGCGGCGACATCTTCGCCGACGACCAGCCCGTCCCCCGTCGAGGTTCCCGACCGACGCCCGAAACACCGCCGCCGTGGCAGTCTGCAAGAAGCTCGCGTTCGCGCCCGACCCGAGTATCTGGGCGAACGTCTTCCGCACTGAGGAACGTCTCGTCTCCGGGCCGCTGAGCTTGCTAGTCCGAGTCGACAGGAAGGCGATGATGGAGTACAGCGCCGAGAAGCTCGACCGCACCCGGATCCGCCTCGCCTCGGTTGCCAGCCGTGTCGGGCAGGTCTCTGTTGGCCGGCGCCAGCTGGTCGCAGTCGGTCGGGCAGTCGTCTGAGGCTCGGACGTTTGACGCCGAATCCGACGCTCCGTGATGTGGCGCTGTTATCGGGCGTCAGCATCATGACGGTGTCCCGCGTCATCAACGCGGAGTGGGAGGTTACGTCGGCTACTGCGCAGCGGGTACGTGAGGCGATCGAGGCGCTCGGCTACCGGCCGAACCCGCTCGCGCGCTCGCTGCGAACTGGACACGACGAGGCGCTCGGCCTCGTCGTGGAGACGATCGGCGACCCGTTCTTCGCGGCAATGACCGAGGCAGTGGAAGAGTCCGCTCGCAAAGCCGGGTTGTTCCTCATCATCGCGAGCGCAGGCAAGTCCCCCGAAGAGGAGCGCGCCGTCATCCTCGACCTGCTCCACCGTTCGGTGAGCGGGCTGATCATCGTGCCGTGCCTGCTCGCGTATGGCAAAGAGCGCTTACCGATCGGGGCGGGCGGCGTGCCTGTCGTTTTCGTCGACCGCCCACCGATCGACCTCGAGGCGGACACCGTCCTTGTCCACAACGAGGACGGTGTCCGCCACGCGACCGCCCACCTCATTGCCCACGGGCACCGCCGCATCGCCTTCGCCGGCACGGGCATTGAACGTTTCTCACTCCAGCGTCGCTTCGAGGGCTATTGCAATGCGCTCGGCGATGCCGGGATCGAGTACGACCCGAGTCTCGTCGTTTCCTACACTCCCGACACACGCGACCACCCACCAGCCCTCACCAAGGTCCTCACGCTCAGAGATCCGGCGACCGCCGTGCTCTCGGCGAATGAAATGGCCTCGCTTGAGGTCGTGCGCGAACTGCACAGCTTGGCGCGCACCGACATAGCCCTCGTCAGCTTCGACGACTTCGCGATCGCAGAGTCGCTCACCCCTCCGGTGACTGTTGCTCGTCAGGACCCGGCCCTCATGGGCAGGACAGCCACGTACCTGTTGCTTCGCCGGATCCGCGGCGACACCAGTCCACCGCGGCACGTGCTGCTGTCCACCACCTTCCTTGAGCGTGGCTCGGGGGAGATCGAGCCACGCTCAACCTCAGACCTGCGATCCCAGGCGGGCACGGGCCTCCCGCAACCCGTGCCCGTACGCGCTCCGCCCAACTAGACAGTGAGCAGAAGAGATGGCCATTTCCCCGCCCCGTCACCGACGAGCCCGCGCAAAAGCACCTGGAACTGTGTGAAGTACACGGTGTACACCGTGTACACCGTGTCCACGGTGAAGACCGAAGGAGGATTGTTGCCTTGCCAGACATTCAAGAGCCCGACTGGTACGTGGTTCCGCTCGAACGATCGGACTTACGCCAACTACAGCGACGCACCAACTACCACGGCGTACTAAGACTACTTGCATATTTCGCACTTCTAGCCCTGTTTGCTAGCCTAACCGCTGCCGGTTTCGGCACTGGCTGGACCGTGCTGTTCTTCATCCTATACGGATCTGTATACACCTACAGTGATTCGATCGAGCACGAAACCCACCATCGAACAGCCTTTAGCAGTATCTGGTTGAATGAGGTCGTCCACTGGCTAGCGGGAGTCCTAACATTCAAAGAGGCAATCCGCGATCGGTGGGTGCATGCCGTACACCACACCTACACGTACTATCGCGGTCTCGACCTTGAAATCGAGTTTGATAGGCCGCCGAATCTGCTGCCCGCCACATTCAATGTTCTCTTCAGTATTGTAAGGACTGCACACAATTTTGCTTACACTATTCAAGACGCCTTCCATCCTCTGGTTTCGGTGAGTAAGGCGACGCGGCTGTGTGTTCCCGCCAGCGAGTACCAGAAGGTCGTATGGTCGGCCCGTGCTAACCTGGCGTGTTACTTCGGTGTGATAGGCGTCGCGATAGGTACCCACAGTTGGTGGCCGATCCTGTTTATCTTTGGTGCACGACTCGTGGCAATGTATATCGGCGTGGTCAGTGCGGTGCACCACGGAGGATTGGCTGAGAACGTGCCGGACTGGCGACTCAACACACGAACCGTCCTAGTCGGGCCTGTAACTCGACTGTTGCACTGGAACATGAACTATCACCTCGAACATCACATGTACCCGACGGTGCCTTTTCATGCGCTCTCCAGGCTGCACGTGTTGATTGGGCCCGGGTGCCCAGCTCCGTATGGATCCACTATCAGCGCCTGGCGGGAGATGTTGCCAACCCTTATCAAGCAGCGCCGAATTCCAGAACACTTCGTGGCGCGCAGTGTTCCGGCTTAACAGGAACGAGGAAATGCATGGATACTTGGACCCCGGTCGCAAAGCGAGGCGAGCTTCACGATGGCGATGTCGTCGAGGCAGCCGTGGGCGGTCACATCCTCGCGGTGTACAGACTTCGCGATGACTATTTCGTCACCAATGGCATATGTACGCACCAGCGGGCTCACCTCGCTGATGGGCTCGTCATAGGGCGACTCATCGAGTGTCCGAAGCACCAAGGGCGTTTCGACATCGGTAGTGGCGCGCCGAAAGGCGCGCCTGCGTCTCTTGCCCTGCGCACGTACCCAGTCAGAATTGAAGGCGAGGATATATGCGTCACACTCGATGTGATTGCGGTGGATCCGTGAGGCAAGGAGAGCGCTAGAGAAACGAACAGACTGGCGCATCGGGGGGGGGCACCGGCATCGGGTGAGTCTCCTTGGCGAGCGATGCCCAGCTCTCTTGACCCTCTGCCGGCGCATGGGTCCCTCTGACCGCTATGTGGCTGTATTATGCGAAGCTCTTTTGATCGCTCCGTTTGGTTTCGGGACCTTGTTTGTGGCCTGCAGGTGGCCGCCGAAATAACGGGCGGAGGGGATTCTGTGCTCGCGAGCCGCCTTGGACGCAGGTTCTCCGGATTGCACAACAGCAGTCGCTCTCGGCCCACCGGATCGTCGAAGGTGAGTCCACTCCTCACAGCCCTCCGCGTCAAGCCGCGAGAGCGCCCAACTTGTGCGATAGGGGGGTGACTGTGCTTCTACTTCGGTCGACGCCCAACATTGTCGCTGCATACCAACTGAGAAGAATGGTGCCGGGCCGTGTGCGATGACTGGATTCGTCGACTGGTGGACGGACATCTGGGAAGGTACTCTGGCTCCATGAGCGTGCTCCATCAAGCCAATTCACGGCCCTTGGACGCGCCCACTCGCAGTCGTGGCGACAGCCGCTTGATGGCGGATTGCCATTCCCGCCCGGTTCCCCAGGGTCTTGCTGCCAGATGAGCATGACTCCCGAGTCCATTGAACAAGACACAGTCGATTCCAGGCGCAAGCCTACTCTTCGTCATCTGCTCGAGGAGACCGATCGATTCCTTCTGGCCGTGGAGCTCGTAACGAGTCGCGGAGTGATCAGCGACCTGGCAGGTCAGCGCGTCTTGAGCCACGCGCTCGCGCTGGCCGAGAGCGACCGGATAGATGTGCTTTCCATCACGGACAATCCGGCAGGCAACGCCATGCTGGCGGCCGACACACTCGGCGCTGATCTCCGCGCACACGGCCAGGAAGTGGTCATCCACCTGGCCTGCAAGGACGGTAACCGGAATTCGCTCGAGACTCGCGGCTGGAAGCTCGCGTCGGAAGGGTTCGACAACATCCTCGCCCTCACAGGCGACTATCCCAAGCCCGGCTACGGAGGCATGGCTCGCCCCAGCTTCGACATCGACTCGGTGGGACTGCTCTCCATGTACTCGGAGATGAACCGTGGCCTTCGCGACGGGAAGGGACGGAGGATGAAGCCGACGAACTTCTTCCTAGGCGCTGTCGTGACGAACCACAAGCGCCACGAGCGCGAGTTGGTGCCCCAGTACCTCAAATTGCGCAAGAAGATCGAAACTGGGGCGCGTTTCATCATCAACCAGGCCGGTTACGACGCCCGGAAGGACGACGAACTGTTGCGTTGGCTCGCCCTTTACGGGCTGGACGTGCCGGTCATCGCCAATGTCTACGTCCTCTCGCTCGGCGCGGCCCGCGCCTTCAACGCAGGCAGGGTTCCCGGCGTCGTGGTCACCGACGAGCTGGTCGTCCTCGCAGAGCGTTACACCGCCTCGCCCGATCGCGGACGCTCGTTCTTTCTTGAGCTGGCGGCAAAGCAGGTGGCGATCGCGCGCGGGCTCGGCTTCCGGGGCGCCTACCTAGGCGGCAAGCTGGATCTCGCCGACTGCGAGGAAATCCTTTCCCGCGCGAACAAGTTCGGCCCCGATGGCTGGAAGACACTTGCGGCCGATGTGAACTTCGCCTATTCAGACGAGTTCTACTATTTCGAGCACGATGAGGCGACCGGCCTGTCCTCCTCGGAGGTGAACGGCGCTCTTGTCGCATCGCGCACCAATGCTGCGCGCCGGCGCGCCCGCCTGCGCACACCAGTCAACTATCGCGTCAGCCGTTTGGCTCACTGGGCGGTCTTTGACCCCGAGGCGCCGCTGTTCGACGTCGCGCGGAGGTTCTACTCCGCTGTCGAGTCCGCCCCGGTCTTGGCGCGCAAGGTGCTGCACCTTGCCGAGCACGCTTCCAAAGTCCCGCTTTACAACTGCAAGGATTGCGGCGATTGCTCGTTGCCCGAGATCGCCTATCTCTGTCCCGAATCTCAATGTGCGAAGAACCAGCGCAACGGCCCGTGCGGCGGCTCGCACGACGGCCTCTGCGAGGTCGCTGATCGGGAGTGCATCTGGGCTCGCGCCTACGAACGGCTCAAGCCCTACGGGGAGGAGGATTCGATGTTGGACGGCCCAGTCGTCTTTTACGACAACGCTCTCCGCGCCACGAGCGCCTGGGCGAACACTTTTTTGGGAAGGGATCATCAAGCCCGTTCCGCGGCCGGGCAGGAGGACGTGAAGTGAGCACCACCGGTCAGGATTTCGTTGTAATCGGAGAGAACATCCACGCCACGCGTGTGCTCCTGCAAAAGAGCGAGCGGATCGCGGCGAACGAGCAAGGAGGGGAGGGAATCGTTTTCGTCGACGAGGATGGCGCGTCCCGCCACTTGCGCATTCCCGAGGAGGAGAAACACTCGCAGGCCTACCTGGAGGGGCGCATCAAACACGTCCGGCTTGCCGTCCAGATCGCCATGGCAGGAGCCGAGCGCGATCGCCCGACCGCGCTCTCATACCTGCACACGCTCGCCCGGCGTCAGGTCAAGGCGGGCGCGCACTTTCTCGACGTGAACGTCGACGAGATCTCGACCAAGCTCGACGACCAGCTTGAGGCGATCCGCTGGCTCGTGAGGGAGTTGGCACCGCTCGTCGATATCCCGTTGTCGATCGACTCGTCCAACCTTGAGATCATCACCGCAGGCGTCGTGGAGGCGGCCGCCGCAGCCGCTGGCCGCGTCGGGCCGCCGATGCTCAACTCGGCGTCGCTCGAGCGTATCGAGGCGCTCGATGTGGCGGCACGACTCCATGGACCCGTTGTTGTGACCGCCGCCGGCGAGTCCGGAATGCCGACCGGTGCCGAGGAGCGAGTGCTCAACGCCAGCCGCATGGTGGAGGCGTCACTCAAAGCCGGTATCCCGTCGGACCAGATCTTTGTCGATCCCCTGGTTTTTCCGATCGCTGTCGACAGCGAGTACGGTCGACACTGCCTCGACGCGATCGCCGAGCTGAGGCGGCGCTTCGGGACCGAGATCCACATCACAGGCGGCATGAGCAACGTCAGTTTCGGGCTTCCCAACAGGCGCCTCTTGAATGACGCGTTCCTGATCCTGGCGATCGAGGCCGGTGCCGACAGCGGCATCGTCGACCCGACAGTCGTCAACGTCCAGCGGGCTCTGGCCGCGGACCGAACGACCCGCCCGTTCCAACTTGCCTTCGACGTCTTCACAGGTGCCGATGAGAACTGTCGCGCGTACATGAAAGCCTACCGGGCCGGTGAGCTCACGCTTTCGGCGTCGTGAAAACGCCGTGCCGGATATCGGGTTCGTCCCGCCGGGCACCATGTATCGCGAGGTGATTTCCGACCTGACTTCAGCAGCTTGTAGGCACATCCGAGGGCTCATAGATCGCTGACCAGGTAGAACGGCGACAAAGGCCCGGAAAGTCACTCTCGCCGAGAATCTCGGTTCGACCTTGGTCACCGCGGATGCACGAATAAGCAGGATTCCCCTGTTGCGATGCGCAGTCACCGTAGTTCCCCGGTGACCCAGAGTCGCGCGGGACGCCGTTTCTCAGGAAGCGAATAGGTAACCCCGAGCCGGGCGACCTTAGCAAAGCGTGTTACTCGCGGGTGCGAATCCCGTCGTCCGCGCCAACCACTGAAGTGCAGTATGGCGCCCGTATTTCCTGGTCGGGTTGGCTGCAGCGGTTTCTCCCGACGCGCCCCGGCCCAGACCGCAGCCTTTGCCCGCGCTGAGTTAGCCCAGAGTTAGCCCAGATCGTTCAGTAAGCCGCAGTCACGGTTCCACCGAGGCCGTCATGGTCCATCAAGGTCTGACGGGAGGCACATGATCGACGCCGGGACGCACGAGGTCAAGGGCGCATGGATCCACTGCGTTGTCCCGGCTGGAATGGTGTGCGGTCGCCGGCGTCCGCGAGGGGGCTTGTTCAGCAGTGAAGGGGAATCGTCCTGAGGCCTGAACGCGGTCATGAGCTTGTTCGCCCAGGGCCAGGTCGCGGCGAGTCGGAGCCGGGTGCGCCGACCGGATCGCGCGATGGTGCCGGCCGCGTGCAAGAGGCAGTAGCGGAGCCGTTTCGGTTCGGCGCGAGATAGCTCGCCCTCGAGGCACAACAGCCTTGTCCAGGCAAACAGGTCCTGGGCGATGAGGCTCACGACGAGCCAGCTCGAGTTGATGGAAAAGGTCTCAGAGGGGAACTTGCCCATCCCGGTGTCCTTCCCGTCGCAGATGCGACGCTCGGCTCGACCGCGACCGCGATAGAGCGTCTCGAGATAGGCGATGTCGGTGTCTTTGAGATCGGTCAAACAGACTTGGAAGCGGTGGCCGTCGACGTCAGTGAAGCTCAACTGGGCACCGGCATGCGGCTCCTCGCGCCGGGCGATCGCCCTCGTCCCATCCGGCCAGCTGGAGAGGTCTAAAAGGTCGCTCACCTCGGCAACTTCTGCCCCCTCGCGCCCTTCGGTCCCGTCGGGGGAAAGGGCGGGGATCCAGCGGTCCTCGGGCATGGAGACGAGCACGGTGGCAACCGACCTCGTGAGGTCGTGGCCGACGATGAAACGGGCTTCACGCTCGCGGCAATGGTCCAAGAAGCCGTGCGTCAGTCCGGCCGAGTCGGCGCGCACGATCACCTCGTGGTCCTTTGGATCCAAAGGCAGCTGGTCGAGTGCCTGGTCCAACACGACGAGGTGGTCCTTCACCGTGTTCGACGCCGCATTGCCCGGACGGAGCAGCCCGGCGAGCGCCTCGCCCGTGGCATCGAGGTAGGCGACAAGGGGATGAAAGCCATAGCCGTGCTTGTTGGGGGCGGCGCCTTGCTTGTCGGAATGCGAGGTGACCAAGGTGGCATCGATGTCGATCACATAAAAGCCCGGGTCGGCACCGTGTTCCCAAGCTGTGGCCCGGGCAGCGGCTCGTGCGCTCGCGATGCGGGCGAGCGTGTCCTCATCGATCGCTTCCAAGGTCCGCCAGGCGGTGGGGTTGGAGGCCACATCGCCGAACAACCTCGACTGGTTCTGCAGCACCGCGATGTCCGAGATCGCCTCGCCGCCGCTGGCAACCATGACGGCCAAGTCAACGAGCACTTCCCCGCGATCGTGCCCGCGGAGGCGACATTTCGTCGGAGCCATCGCCTCTGAGAGGCCGTCGGTGAGACCGAGTACGTCTGCAAGATCACCGAGCAGCCGGCTGCCCGCGTAGCTGACGATGTCACGACCCTCCGTGGTCACCCGGATCAGTGGTCGGTGCCGGTTACGCTTCACCAAAGGATTGCCCTGCTGGTTTTGGGACTGTGCCTTGGACAAGCAACAGTTTTCCTTACCAGGCAGGCTGTAGTGGAATCGATGCTGACCATGCATGAGCATGCAGGTGGGGCGCGGTAGCTCACACAGCGATGCCCAAATGCGTCCACGTCGTGCGAGCAAATGGTGGGGGCTCGACACCGGCCAGACCAGAGGAATCAGGGCGGTCCGCCGGCCAGAGCGGGCCCGAGGACCGCTACGTGGCGGGGAGGACCGCGCTCGGGTTGTGGTGGAAGACCTTCAAGAGGTTGTGGGCGGCGAAGATGAGCGCCGTTTCGCTCTCCGCGGCACTGAGACCACGGCGCATGAACCGGCGAAAGCCACGGTTCTCCTTGGTGTCGCCGAAGACCGGCTCGACGGTGTGCGAGCGGGTCGCGTAGGAGGCAGCTCCCTCGGGGGTTCGCAGTCGGTGCTCCATCTGTTCGAGCGGACTGCCACCCTCTGGCGGCGGCCCAGTCGTTGCGCCCATCTCCCGTGCCGCTTTGCGCTGCTTCCAATCCTTGGTCGTCGCGATGAGACGGTCGGGGCCCATAGCCATGGCGTTGTCCTCGGACCAGTAGCCGGCGTCGGCTGTCACGAGGCCGATCTGCTCGTCGATCCCGGCGCTCTCCGCGACCTCCTCGGTTGCCTCGACCATCGGGAGAAGCTGGCCGACGTCGTTGTGGTCCTGCGTCGCGGCGTAGGCGATGACCACCTGGTCGGCGTTGACCGAAGCCTGGACGTTGTAACCCTGGACCCACCCGGTCTGGGTCTTCATGATCCGGCTCTCTGGATCGGTGATGTTCACGACGATCTTCGTTGGCACAGCGGCCGCAGCGGCACGTTCGGCTTCTTCGAGGCACTCGGTCGCCTGGTGCACCTCGGCGAGAAGATCGGGCCGCTCTGGACAGCGAGCCGCCTTGACCTTCGTTGCGGCAAGGTCGGCCTGGGCGCGGGCGAGGGCCGCGCCGGGGTCCTTCGGCTTTCGTCCCCGGAGCTTGCGGCCACTGGCGGCCTCCTCGGTGGCGCGTTCCGAGCGCGCGGCCTCTGCGGCTCGGGCCGCGGCCTCTTCGGCCTCGACCTCCGACAGCGCCGCCTGCAGGCGGGCGAGGCGGTCTCGCCTGCGCCGCAACGGCTCGTCGACGAGCGTGTCGAAGAGCTTTGCTCCAGCCTCCTCGGTGGCATCGGCCCGCGCGGCCTCGGCGAGGATCTTGTCGATCTCGGCGCGGATCCATGCGCCGTCGCGGTTCTGGTCGAGCGCGGCGTCCGAGCCGATCTTCGTGCTGTCGATCGCGATCTGGCCGAGCGAGGCGAGCCCGGCGCGGTGACAGATCTTCACCACCTCGACGAAGACCGCCTTGATCGCCGCCTCGTTCTCTGCCCGGAAGCGGGCGATCGTCGTGAAGTGGGGGACGAGGTTCACGCAGATCACCCGGAATGCGAGGTCCGAGCGGCACGCCGCCTCGATCGCCCGCGAGGAGCGCATGCCCGTCGCGTAGGCGTAGAGCAGGGCGGTGAGCATCATCTCCGGGTCGTAGGCCGGCCGTCCTGCACCCTCGGTAGGGTGCTGATCATCGAACGCGGAGGTGTCGAGGAGGCCGACCGCGTCGATCAGGAAGTAGGCGAGGTGGCCCTCCTCGAGCCAGTCGAGCATGCTCGGCGGAAGGAGGAACAGCTGCTCACGGTCACCACGCATATACCCATATGCCATGATGAGATCATAGTCGATAACGTGAATTACGGCAATGACTATTTATTCTTAAAGGGCCGACACCCCATTTCCGTATGTCTGCATCTAAATACAGAGCGGCTAATACCCATGTGCAGAGCGGAGCATTTTGCTACAGCCTG
>PLTW01000133.1:20794-53547 GCA_003164655.1 Actinomycetota bacterium | reverse complement strand
GGGCGCGCCGCCGCGGGTGTTTCACACGACGGCCGAGAGGCCGTGCGCGCACTCCGATCGTCTTACGACGACGAGACGCGCTGGTTCACAGCGCTCGGCCGTAGGCTTCTCGGGGCTCTCCGGGCGCGAACCCTGCTGGGGTCGGCCACGGCGCCGACCGGCGCCCGCACGGCCGCCTTCAGCTCGGTGTGCTCGCGGATCGTCAGGTAGACGAGGTACGCAAGGCCCGAGGCGGCGGCCAGCACGGCGAGGGCGAACACGACGTCGATGGCGACGATCCCGATATCGGTCAGACTCATGCCGCCTCCCAAAACGCAGTGGCCGCCGTCGCCGGCGATAACTATTTGGAGGCTACCCGCGGAGGCGTTAAGGCGCCGTGAAGCACCGGGCGTGCGGCATTAAGAACCCATAAAGACCGAGAACGGCGAGCCGGGGCGGAGTCTCGAAGAGCGGCGGCGACTAGACGGTGCCGGGCGCCGCGGGGACGGACAGGCGAAAGCCGACCCCGGGTTCGGTCACGATGTAGCGCGGGCCGGCCGGGGAGGGTTCGAGCTTCTTGCGCAGGTGGCTCACGTGCACGCGCAGCGTCTGGGCGTCTTCGACCCACTCCGGCCCCCAGACGTGTTCGAGGATCATCTTCTGAGTGACGACCAGATCGGCGTTACGGGCCAGGAACGCGAGAATGTCGAACTCGGTCGGGGTGAGCGCCACGTCGGCGCCGGCGAGCGTCACGCGGCGGCGGGCGATGTCGACCTCGAGATCGCCGGCCACGACGACCGGCGGCGGCGAGGTGAGGGCCGCGGCCCGTCGCAGCAGCGCCCGGATGCGGGCCAGCAGCTCGCCGGCCGAGAAGGGCTTGGTCAGGTAGTCGTCGGCGCCCTCGTCCAGGGCTTTGATCTTGTCGGCCTCGGCGGAGCGCACCGACAAAATGAGGATCGGCGCGGTCATCCAGGTGCGCAGCTCGCGGCAGACCTCGATGCCGCTGCGGTCGGGCAGCATGAGGTCGAGCACGACCAGGTCGGGCGGCTCGTCGATGGCCTTCAGCAGGGCCTCCTCGGCCGTCGACGCCAGCGAGAGCACGTAGCCCCGCGAACCGAGGATCGAGCGCAGCGCCCGGCGGATCTGTTCCTCGTCGTCGACCGCCAGAATGCGCGTCGGTCGTTCCGCGATGCTCATCGCTGCTCCTCCCGTATGTCGGCGTCGGTCGGCAGATCGATCACGAAGCGGGCGCCGTGGGGCACGACGTCGTCGACGCGAATGCTGCCCTCGTGAGCTCGCACGATCTCGCGGGTGATGGCAAGACCGAGCCCTGTGCCCGACCGCACCTTCGTGCCGGTCGGCCGTCCGCGATAGAACTTCTCGAACACCGCCTCGTGCTCGTCGGCCGGTATGCCCGGCCCCTCATCTTCGACCCAGAGCCGCAGGCCGTCCCCGGTCGCCTGGGCGCCGACCCGCAGCGGACCCGCGCCCGCGTACAGCATGGCATTCTCGAGCAGGTTCTGAAACACCCGCACCCATTGCTCGAAATCGACGTGCAGCGGCGCCAGGTCGTCGGGCAGGTCGATCGTGACTTGGCTCCTCTGGTGGACCGGCAGCGCGCCGAGGCTGGCGGCGAGGATGTCGGGGAGCTCGTAGAGCTCGCGATGGGGCTCCCAGGCGCGGGCTTCGAGCCGCGACAGGTCGAGCAGCGCGCCGATGCTGTTGTTGAGCCGGGCCACGTCGGTGACGATCGCCCGCAGCTCGTCGCGCACACTCTTCTCGTTCCAGGGGACGTCGCCCTCGAGCAGGTTGCTGACCGTGGCGGTCAGCGCCGCGAGCGGCGTCTTGAGCTCGTGTGAGACCGACGACAGCAGGCTCGACTTCAGCCGGTCGGCCTCGCGCAGAGCCTCGGCGGCCGTAGCGACTCCCTGCAGTCGCTGACGTTCGAGAAAGGTCGCGATCAGGTTGGAAAGCGAGGCGAGCAGGCGGGCGTCGGCTTCGTCGTAGGGGCGCTGGTCGACCCTGCCGGCCACGCTGAGGACGCCGACGGCGCCGGCCGTGCTGCGCAGCGGCAAAAAGACGCCGCCGCTGCCCTCCGGCACCCTGAAACCCTCGCTCGGAGGGCGCGTCCCCGCGGCCTCGACCGTCGCCGGTTTGGGCAGCCCGACCGGAGCGTCGTGCGCATAGACCCAGTGGGCCACCTTGGTCGCGCCGCTGTCGGGTTCGTCGGCCGGGGGCGTGACGCAGAAGGTGGTGAGCCGGTCATTCTCACCGACGAACAGCGTGGCCGACGCGGCGCCCAGGAGCCCGACGATCTCGCTGAGGATCGTCTCGGCCATCTGACCGGTCGAGGCCTCGGAGACCAGACCGGCCGACAGCCGGTTGAGGGCGGCCGTCTCGTGCTCGCGGGCCAGCGCCCGCGCCTCGCGGTCGCGCATGCGGCCGGTCTGGACGCCCATCACCACGCCCACCGCCAGGAAGGCCACGAGCGACAGCCAGTCCTTGGGGTCGTGCACCGTCAGTGTGTGATAGGGCGGCAAAAAGAAGAAGTCCCAGGCAAAGAAGGCCAGGACCGCCGCCAGGACCGCCGGGCCGGCGCCGCTGGCGCCGGCCACGAGCACCACGAGCAACAGGTACAGCAGCGCCCACTGGCCCTTGGCAAAGGTGTCGCGTCCCGGCAGGAACAGCGCAGTCGACAGGGCAATGGCCAGAACGGCCAGAAGGTACCCGTGGCGCGACAGCCTGGTGAACGCGCGGCGCAACATGTGACCTCGAAGGTGAGAAAGACACCGTGTCGAGAAGCGATTGTACGCCCGCGGCCGCGATCGCGGCCGCGGGCTCAGGTAATCTATGCGCCCCTCGCCCGCCGCTCGACGCCGCCGTCGGCATGCCCCACGATGACCTCGTCGGCCATGCCCAGGAACAGACCGTGCTCAACGACTCCGGGCAGCGCCTTGAGGGCGGCGGCGAGGGCCGGCAGGCCCTCGCCGCCGCCCTGCCCGAGCTCGCAATCCACGATGAAGTGCCCCTCGTCGGTCACGAACGCGCGCCCGTCGGCGCCCCGTCGCAGAGACGCCGACGCGACGAGCTCCAGCAGCTTGCGTCGCGTCTCGCGCCAGCCGAAGCGCACGATCTCGACCGGCAGTGCGTGGCGCTCGCCCAGCTGTGCCACGAGCTTGTCCTCTTCGACCACGATGAGCAGAAAGGCGGCGGCGCGCGCCACGAGCTTCTCGCGCAGAAGCGCGCCGCCGCCGCCCTTGAGCAGATCGAGTCGCGGGTCGACCTCGTCGGCGCCGTCGACGACCATGTCGAGCAGCGCCGGCGGCGTCACGCCGCCTTCCCGGTCGGCCCGGCGGCGGTCGAGCTCGTCGAGTGAGACCAGCGTAAAGCCCGCCGCGCGCGCCCGGCGCTCGGTCTCCGACGAGGCGGCCACGCACAGCGGCGGGGGGCCGGCGGGCCAGCGTTGCGCGGCGAGCTCGATGACCGCAAAGACGGCCCGCCCCGAGCCGAGGCCGATCGTCATGCCCGTCGCGAGGCGTGCGGCGGCGGCGTGCGCGGCGGCGGCGCGTGCGGCCGCCGCAGCCGCAGACCCCCGCGAGAGTCCCGCAGATTCGTCGTCAGCGCTCATTTTCGCCCTTCACCTCGACCGCCTCGCCGTGCCCGTCGCCGTGCGGCGCGCATGGTCATCCGTCGCGCCCATGATTCCCCGCATGTCGCCGGCGCAGCCGCGACCGCGGGCCGAGGGAGGGTGAGCCGGGTCTACGCCTGGTCGGCCGCCTGTGACGTCCGCAGCGCGCGCCGAGCCGTCTCGTGACGCTCCCACAACGCATCCCAGCGGGCCGACTGGGCTTCGTGTGGCGCAATCGTCTCGAGGGCCGCGGCGGCGGGCCAAGGGCCATGGCCGACGGCCATGGCCGCCACCGCCGCCGCCCCTATCGCCGAGTGCGCCGTCTCACCGGTGGCGGCGTAGACGACCCGCCGCCGGCACGCATCGGCGAGCTGCCGGCGAAACACCGGGTCGGCGCCGCTGCCGCCGGCCAGGTGCACGACGCCGCGGGGAAGTCCCGCCTCGTCGAGCACCGCCAGGCAGCGGCGCGACTCGAGCACGACGCCGTCGACCAGCGCGCGCGCCACATCGGCCGCACCGTGCCCGAGACTCAAGCCGAGGAGCGCGCCGGACAGAGTCGGGTCCCACAGCGCGCCTTGCTCGCCGGGCGCCAGATACGGCAGAAACGAAAGGCCGCCGGCGCCCGGTTCGACGCCCGCCGCCATGGCCATCAGGGCCGCTTCGTCGCCGCCGGACTCGCGCAGCAGCCCCGCGAGCCAGCGAAAGGCGCTGCCGGTGGTGAGCAGGTCCATCTCGCAGCCCCAGCCGTCGAGGCCGGCGAGCGGCGTGACCAGGTAGCGATGAGCGGGGTCGAGCACGAGGCGCTCGGCGATGCCCAGCAAGACGGTGCTCGTGCCGGCCACGCAAGCGACCTCGCCGGGCCGGGACACGCCCAGGCCCAGACAGCCCAGCACCGAATCGGCACCGCCGAGGCAGACCGGCAAGCCGGCGGGCAGACCGAGCCGCTCCGCCGCCGGGCCCGACAGCGGCCGGGTCGCCGTCGAGGGCAGCAGCGGTGGCAGAGCCGGCAGGCAAGGTACCTGCGAGCGATCCGCGGTCTGAGGTCCGCCGATGTCCTTGGGGCCGCCGGTGTCCGTCACGCTTCGTTGAACAATTGGCCCAGATCTGGGCCAATTGTTCAATGAAGCGAGCTCGACATCGGCCGCCGCGACTACATCGTCGAGCCACGATCCGGCCGCGAGACCGTAGCAGCCAAAGCCGGTCGCCGTGCTCGGGTCGGTGGCGAACTCGCCGGTCAGCCGAAAGAACAGCCAGTCCTTGGCACCGAGCAGGCGGCGCGCGCGCTGCGCCGCCCGCGGCGCAGCGCGCGCCAGACGCAGGTACATGGGCAGCAGGTAGCGGCCGTCGACCCACTGGCCGGTGAGCCCATAGAGGCGCTCGCCGCCGAGGCGAGCGCGTAGCGCCTCGCCTTCGGGCTCGGCGCGCCCGTCCTCCCAGGTGATCGCCGGCGCCACCGGCTCGCCGTCGTCGTCGGTGACCACCAGCGTGGGGATCATGCCGGACAGGCCGACGGCGGCCCAGCGCTCGGGCGGCGCTCCGGCGGCGCGCAGCGCCGCGACGGCCGACTCGACAGCCGCCCACCAGTCGGCCGGCGACTGCTCGGCGGCGCCGGGTTGGGAACGCGCGGTCGGGTAGCCGGCGTGGGCGCGGGCGGCGACTTCGCCGCCCGCGCCCAGCGCCACGGCCTTGAGGCTCGACGTGCCGAGGTCGAGCCCGACGAACAGGCCGTCGCCGGTCACGGCTTCATGGTCGGGCCGCCCTGACCACGGTCGCGCACCGCTTCACCGTCGTCTTCACAGGCCGAAGCCGTCGCTCGGCGGTTCGGGGTTCTCGAATGCCGCCTCGACCTTGTCGCCGAAGCTCGTGGTCGGGTCGCTGTAGAACTTCGCGTGGCCGACGCCCTTCGAGACGAACGACAGGATGAGTCCGACGAGCGCCAGCCCAAAGCCAAAGACCAGGTTGGTCGTGGTGAACTGGCCGGTGACCAGCATGTAGACGATGACGAACGCCATGAAGGCGGCGCCGAAGCCCGGCAGGACGCCGCCCAGAATGAAGTTACCGGCGCCCTTCGTGATCACCTTGCGGTAATACCAGATGGCCGTGAAGGCCGTCAGAAAGTAGAAGATGGCGGCCATCAGACCCAGCGTGCTGACGATGTTGTCGAGCGCATGGCCGATGCTCGAGAAGAGCGTGGTGCCCCAGAGAAAGACCACGTTGAGCAGGCCCAGCAGGATCGTCGCGTTCCAGGGCGTCCGCCAGCGTGGGTGGACGTTGTCGAAGAACTTCGGAAAGACGCGGTCGCGGCCCATGGCAAACGAGATGCGCCCCGAGCTGACGATCGCCGCTTGCAGGCTGGCCAGCGTGCCGCCCAGCACGGCTACGATCATGACGTTCTTCCAGAAGCCGCCGCCGATCTTGTCGCCCACGAAGGCCAGGATGTTGGCCTGGTTGGCGTTCATCGTGCCGAACGGCGCGATGCCCTGGAAGGCGAAGATCACGAACGAGTAGATGAAGAAGAGGATGACCACGCTCAGAATGGCGGCGCGGCCGGCCTGCTTGCCCTTGGCCTCTTCACCGACGTAGGCGGCCGTGTCCCAGCCGGAGTACAGGAAGATGGCGATCAGGATGCCCGACATCAGTCCGGTCCTGGGAAGCGTGAACAGCGAGCTCAGCGTATGCACCGAGCCGGAGAGCCCGGTGAAGTAGATCATGACGATCGCGGCCACCGCGAAGCCGATCATGAGCACGTATTCGAAGATCGCCCAGCCCCAGTTGAAGCGCGCCGAGAGCTTGATGCCCAGTGCGGCCACGATGAGCACAAGGATGTCGAAGATTGAGCCGACCAGCGCCACCCAGTACTTGTCGTTGGCGGCGCTGTTGGAGAAGAAGCTCAAGAAGTAGGTGCCCAGCGGCACGGTCAGACTGGTCGTGCCGATCGTGTAGTACATGAGCATGATCCAGCCGGCGAAGAAGCCGGCGTGCGGGTTGAGGGCGCGACCGACCCACGAGTAGGTGGCGCCGGCGCTGGGCTGCCAGGCGTTCAGACGCTGGTAGCCGATGGCGATGCCGATCATGGGGATGAAACAGATCAGGATCGCCATGAAGGTGTGGTAGTACACCGCGAGCATGAGGCCGACGATGCCCACCGCGATACTCTGCGTCGGTCCCGAGCTGGCCAGGGCCATGATCACCACGTCGCCCATGCGCAGGGCGTTGGCCTTGAGGCCGCCGCCGGAGCCGGCTGCCGCAGGGCCGCCCGGCGGGCGACTCGTCACATCAGACATTGTCCTCCCCCTTTCAGGGACGTGCGGTTGGTCGGGAGCGAGTGCTTTTGGCATCGGCTGCGGAACTGACGCCCGCGTCGGAGCCGGCGCCGTCGAGTGGCGCGACGCTCCAGTCGCGCAGGTCGGTGCCGCGGAACACGTGGCGGGCGGTCTGACCCGAGATCGAAAAGACGACCTCGGCGGCCGGGTAGACCTGCTGGAAGCAGTCGAAGGGGCGGCCGTGCGTGTCGATGCTCACGCCGCGCAGCCGCACGACCTGGTCGCCGCGGCCGAGGTCGAGCAGTCGGCGCTCCTCTGTGCTGGGGGCGACGACCTCGAGGAACTGCTCCTCGTAGTCGTCCTGCAGCCCGAAGCGGCGGGCCAGCAGCCGGTACAGAGAGTCGGCCACCTCGGCCGTGCGGGCATCGAGACCGGGCGCCAGGGCGACGGGAATGACGGCCTCTTCGGCGATCATCGGTCGGCCGTCGATCACACGCAGGCGCCGTACCATCCAGACCTCGTCGCGCGGCCCGATCTGGAGGGCGTGGGCGAGCGTCGCCGACGGGCGCCCTCGCGAGATGTCGAGCACCCGGGTCGTGATCTCGTGGGCGCCGTGCTCCTCGGCAAGCGTGCCGAGGAGTCCGCCGGCGCGTCCCGGCTGGCTGACGATCCGCGGCCGGGCGACGAACGTGCCGACCCCCTGATGGCTGCGCACGCGGCCTTCGTGTTCGAGCTCGGCCAGCGCCCGGCGCACGGTGATCGAGCTCACGCCGGCCATGCCGGCAAGCTCGGCGCGGCTGGGCAGAAGGTCTCCGGGGGCCAAGCACTGCTCGGCGATGAACCGCTCGATCATCGCCATGACGTCCTGATAGCGCAGGCGCCGGGGCGCCGGCCGCTGCTGCGCCTGTCGCGCCACCTGAGACCGCCTCCCCGCCTACCTCGCGCCGCGCTCGGCCGCGAGCATGGGGAACACCTCGGCCGCCGCGGCGAGCGTCTGGTCGATGTCGGCGGCACTGTGTACGAGGCTTACGAACAGATTCTCGAACTGGCTCGGGTGAAAGATCACGCCGCGCAGCAGCATCTCCTGCCACCAGCGCGTGAAGCGCGCTTCGCCGGCGTAGGCGCGAGCCTCGCGCCAGTCGTGGATGGGGTGCTCGCTGAACCAGATCTGAAAGACCGTGCCCAGCCCGTCGACCTGGACCGGGATGCCGTGCTCGGCGGCCAGGTCGCGCAAGCCCTGAGCGAGCCGCTCGCCAAGCGCCCGCTGGCGCTCGTAGAGCCCCGGCTCGGCCAGCACGTCCATGGTGGCCGACACCGCCGCGCACTGCACGACGTTGGCGTTGTAGGTGCCCGAGTGCGAGTAGCGGCCCTCGTCGATCATGCCCATGACCGCGCGCGTGCCGCCGATGGCCGCCACCGGAAAGCCGCCGCCGAGGCCCTTGGCCATGGTCGTGAGGTCGGGCATCACGCCATACCACTCCTGGGCGCCGCCGCGGCAAAAGCGAAAGCCGGTGATGACCTCGTCGAAGATGAGCACTGTGCCGTGCTTGCGAGTCTCGGCGCGCAGCAGCTCGAGGTAACCGGGTCGCGGCAGGATGCAGCCGGTGTTGAACATGGCCGGCTCGGTGATGACGGCCGCGATCTCGTCGCCGCGTTCGTCCATGACGCGCTGAAAGCTCTCGGGATCGTTCCAGGACAGCACGATGAGCGTGTCGGCGAGCTCCTGGGGCACGCCGGGGCCCGAGGCCACCGGCCGCGGATGGTCGGCCGGCCCGGCCTCGTCGGGGTCGACGTGGTTGCTCCAGTACACGACGTCCTGCCAGCCGTGGTAGTGACCCTCGAAGCGCACCAGCAGGCGCCGGCCGGTGACCGCGCGCGCCAGACGCACGGCCGTGCCGACGGCTTCGCTGCCCGAGTTGGTGAAGCGCACCGTCTCAACGCTGGGCACAGCGTCGACGACCTTCTGGGCCGCTTCGATCTCGAGCTCGTAGGGCACGCCGAAACAGGTGCCCAGGTCGGCCACGGCGTCTTGTACCGCTCTGGTGACCGCGGGGTGGCGATGGCCGAGGATCATGGGCCCCAGGCCGAGAAGGTAGTCGACGTACTCGTGGCCGTCGACGTCGGTCATGCGCGAGCCTGCGCCCTGGGCGATGAACGGCGGGTAGGGGACCCAGCCGAACTTGAACGTGCGGGCGCTGCTGCCGGCGCCGGCGGGAATGATGCGGCGGGCGCGCTCGAAGAGCTCGTGAGAACGCGGCATCCGCTCGTCGTATCGCGCTGCGAAGTCCATGGGCATCTGCTCCTGACGAATCGCCGCCGCGCTCGTCGGCGCGTCGCCGGCGAGCTTACTTGGTATACTCTGTATGCTCAGTGCGATGCCCATCTTATCCAAGTTGCCCGGCGACCGGCAACCGGCGTGGCGGCCCGAGCGGTAACGGCCCGAGCGCCGGCAGTGACGACGGCCGAGGCAGCGACGGCGGCGATGACCACGGCCGAGGCCGCGGCGCGCACGGCGATGGTGCGAAGAGGAGGGGTCCATGACCTTCATGCGCGACGAGATCTTCGAGCAGCCCGCCATCGTGGCCCGCCTGGCCGCCGACCTGGCGCCCTATCGCGCCGCCGTGGCCGGCGCCCGGGCGGCCGGCGTGCGCTTCGTGCTCTACGCCGCCCGCGGCACCAGCGACAACGCCGCCGTGTTCGGAAAGTACCTGTCAACGATCCATGCCGGCCTGCCGGCCGGCCTCGCCGTCCCCAGCTCGGCCACCGTCTACGACACGCCCATCGATTTGCGCCAGTGCCTCGTAGTGGGCATCAGCCAGAGCGGCGAGACGCCCGACGTGGCCGAGTACGTCGCTCACGCGCGCCAGGCCGGCGCCCGCACGATCGCCATCACCAACGACGACGACAGCCTGCTGGCGCGCCAGGCCGACACGGTGCTCGCCACGCACGCCGGCCACGAACGCGCGGTGGCGGCGACCAAGACCTACACCAGCCAGCTCGCGGTGCTGGCCCTGTTCTGGGCGACGTGGTGCGACGACGACGTGCTGCTCGGCGCTCTGCAGGCCGGCGTGTCCGACGCCATGCGCGCCGCTCTGTCGCTCGACGGCGAGATCGCCGAGATCGCCCAGTGGCTGCGCTTCAGCGAGCGCCTGCTGGTGACCGCCCGCGGCTACAACTTCGCCACCGCCCTCGAGGCGGCGCTCAAGTTCAAGGAGACGTCGTACATCGCCGCCATGCCCTACTCGGCCGCCGACCTCATGCACGGTCCTATCGCCATCGTCGAGCCCGGCTATCCGGCGCTGCTTTTCGCCCTCACTGGCCGGGCGCTGCCGGCCATGCGGCAGCTCGAGCGCGACCTGCTGGAGCGCCGGGCCGAGCTCGTGGTGGTCGAGGATTCGCCGGAGGGCGGCCAGAGCGGCAAGCGGCGTGGTCTGCGCTTGCCGCGGACCACGCCCGAAGCGCTATCGCCGCTCGTGGCGATCGTGCCCGGCCAGCTCCTCGCCCTGCATCTCGCCGCGGCGCGCGGCTACGACCCCGACAGTCCGCGCGGGTTGAACAAGGTCACAAAGACGCTGTGAACGCAAACGGGGCGGCCGTATGGGCCGCCCCGACTCCCGCGGGTCGAGTCCCCGCCGCAGGGAACGCGAAAGGCGGCTGCAAGCCGCCTTTCGCGTTCGACGCTGAATCAGCTTCGCGCTACTTGTTGATCCAGTAGTGCTCGAAGTCGAAGATCCACACCGGGTGCAGGTAGATGCCGCCGGTGCGCTTGGAGTGCAGCGTGGTCACCGTCTCCTGGTAGAGCGGTACGCCCGGCGCCTGGCTCATGATGTAGGACTGGATGTCCTGGAACTTCACCAGGCGAGCGGCCGGGTCCGTCATGACCTGGGCGTTGACGAGCGCCGTCTCGACCTTGGGGTCCCACCAGAAGCTCGGATTGGTGCCCTCGTCGATCGCCGAGCTCTTGCTGAACAGGCTGATGATGTAGTCGAACGGATCGGGGTAGTCCATCCACCAGTCGTTCAGGCCGATCCCAACGGCGCCCTTCTTGCCGATCAGCGTCCAGTACGACGGCTCATCGAGCAGCTTGATGGTCGCCTTGACGCCGATCTGGGCGAGGTCGTACTGGATGGACTGGATAACCGTGGGCCAGGGCGCGACGTTGTGCGAGTAGAGGGTCGTGCTGAATCCGTTCGGGTAGCCGGCCGCGGCGAGCAGCGACTTGGCCTTGGCCGGGTCGTAGCCGTAGAAGTTGCCGGCGGGGCCGGCCACATGACCGGGCAGACCGGCGGGGTAGATCTGGTTGAGCGGCAGGCCGGTGCCCGAGAGCAGCTTCACGAGCTTGGCGCGGTCGATGGCCCACGAGAGCGCCTGACGCACGCCCAGGTTGTTGAACGGCTTGACCGTCATGTTGAAGAAGAGATAGTCGAGCGCGATGGCCGGCTCGGCCACCACCTGGCTCTTCCACTGGGGATTGACGATCAACTGCGGGTAGCTGGACGGCGGAATGTAGTTGCCGAGCAGGTCGGCGTCGCCGCTCTGGACCTTGAGCACGGCGGTCGTCGGCGTGATGGAGAAGTCGAACTGGATGGCGTCGACATAGCCCGCCGTTCCCGTGTAGTTCGTGTTGCGATTGAGCAGCAGGTCCTGGCTGGCCGTCCAGTGATCGCTCACGTAGGGACCGGTGCCCAGCGGGTGCCGACCGACCTGCTTGCCCCACTTGGCGACCCACTCCTTGGCCACCGGCGCGCCAAAGGGCATCTCCATGATGTTGAGGAACGTGGCGATCGGCTTTTGCAGATCGACTTCGAGCGTGTACTTGCCGGTCGCCTTGTAGCCGGTGATGGTCTTGGCCTTGCCGTCGAGGAAGGCCTGCAGGCCGACGATGCCCGTGTAGTAGCCTTTCGCCGGCGCCGTGGGCAGGCTCATCATGCGCTGGAAGCTGTAGACGAAGTCCTGCGCGGTGCACTCACGATTGACCGGCGGGGCGAACTTGATGCCCGGCCGGATGTGAAAGATGTAGGTCCTGCCGCCGTTGGTGATGCCGCCGTTGGCGACGGTCGGCACTTCGGTGGCCATGTCGGCGACGATCGTCGTGCCGGCGGCGCCCGGGCCGCTGCTGTAGTTGAGCAGATTGCCGAAGATGGCGTGCTCGATGGCCCAGCCGTTGCCCTCAAAGTCGATCGCCGGGTCGAGTGTCTGGGGCTCGTTCTGGAAGGCTACGATCAAGGTGCCGCCGCGCTGCGGCGTGCCGGTCTGCGCGGCGCTCGCGCTGCTGCTGCTACTACTGCTCGAGCTGCTGCCACAGGCCGCCAGCAGGACCGCGACGGCGATGGCCGCCAGCAGGCAAGCCGCCGCGTAGCACACAATCCGTGAGCGCGGCATCGGACTACCAGTCATGAAGGCTCCTTTCGTACCCCTTCCGGCCCCTCGCGACCGGTATGCTAACGTTAACATAGGCCTTGTCACACGACCGTCATGGGAGCTGCCCGGTGCCACCGACCGACGACGACCTGATCGACCTGCTCTGCGACCTCGTCGCCATCGACTCGACCAACCCCGGCCTCGTTCCGGGGGCGGCGGGCGAGGAAGCGCTCGTGGCCTTCCTCGCCCGCCGCCTCGCCGCCGCCGGCCTCGAAGTCGACGTCTGGGAACCGCGCGCCCACCGACCCAACTTCGTCGCCACGCTGCCGGGTCACGGACGCGCCACGCCCACCGCGCCCGGTGCGGCGCGCGAAGGCGGCGCGCCCGGTGCGGCGCCCAGCCTCATGCTCGTCAGCCACCTCGACGTGGTCGGCGCCGCCCCAGAGCTCTTCGTCCCCCAGGTGCGCAACGGCCGCCTTCATGGGCGCGGCAGCAACGACATGAAGGCCGGCCTCGCGGCCGCGGTCACCGTCGCCGAGCGCCTTGCCGCCCAGGCCGGAGCAGCCGGCGGCAGGTCGCCGCTGCGCGGCGACCTGCTCGTGGCCGGCTGTGCCGACGAGGAGTGGGAGAGCTTCGGCGCCGAGGCCCTCGTCGCACGCTACCGCCCGGATGCCGCCATCCTGCCAGAGCGCACCGACCTCGACGTCACGGTCGAGCACGGCGGCTTTACCTGGTTCGAGCTCGAAAGCCAGGGCGTCGAGGCGGCCGGCGCCGAGCCCGAGAAGGGCGTCGACGCCATCGCGCTGCTGGGGCCGGTGCTCAACGGCATCGCCGCTCTCGACCGCGAGCTCGACGGCCGGCCGCACGCGTCGTACGGACGCGGCTCCATCCACGCCGCGACGATCGCGGGGGGCACCCAGCTGCCGGCCTACCCCGGCCTTTGCCGACTGAGCGTCGAGCGCTGCCTGATCGCCGGCGAGTCGGTGGACCAGTCGCGGGCCGAGATCGAGGCGCTCCTGGCGGCGGCCCGCGCCGCCGACCCGCGCTTTGCCGCCGACAGCCGTCTCGTGGTGGGTCGCGAGCCGGTGTCGCTCGAGCGCGACGACCCGGTCGTGCTGGCCCTGGTCGCGGGGGCAGCGGGCGAGCTCGGCCACGCGCCCCTGGTGCGTGGCGACATCGGCTGGGCCGACTCCGGCATCTTCGCAGAAGCCGGCATCCCCTGCGCGCAGTTCGGCCCGGTCGGCGACGGCGAGCACACCGCGGGCGAGTGGGTCGATGTTGAGTCGGTCAAGCTCGTGGCGCGCGTGCTCGAAGCGGCGGCGCGGCGCTACTGCGCCTGACGACCGGCGCGGCCGCGTCGCGACGGGCGGCCCTCGGCGGCCGCCGGCCCCGTTTCGGGAGGCGCCGTCCAGTGGGATATCGTTGACCATATGATCCGCGCAGTCACGCTCGATTTCTGGAACACGCTCCTGGACGACTCCCACCCGCCGGCGCGCGACGAGGTGCGCACGGCGCGGCTGTACGAGATCGTAGCGCCCTACGGCTATGCTCCCGGCCCCGAGGCCATCCACGCCGCCTTCGTCAAAGTGTGGAGACACTTCGACAGGATCTGGTTCAAGAAATCGCGCACGCCCTCGACCGCCGAGTCGGCGGCCGTTCTGCTGCGCGCCCTGCGGATCAGGCTGCCCCAGGAGGCCCGCGAGCGCGTCGTGACCATGCTCGAAGAGATCATCCTAGAATCTCCGCCGCGAACGGTCGAGGGCGTGCCCGAGACGCTACCGCTGCTGGCCGAGCGCTACGCCCTGGCCATCGTCTCCGACGCGGCCCTGAGCCCGGGCCGCGTCCTGCGCCGCGTGCTCGAGCTGCACGGCCTCGAACAGTGGTTCGCGGCGTTCTTCTTCTCGGACGAGCACGGCTGGTCGAAGCCCGACCCGCGGGCCTTCCTCACGCCACTCGCCGCCCTGGGCGTCGCGCCGGCCGAGGCGGTCCACGTCGGCGACATCCAGCGCACCGACATCGCCGGCGCGCAGGCGGCCGGTCTGCAGGCGATCCACTTCGTGGGCGTCAACTCCGCCGACCTGCCGGTCTCCAGCGCCCAGGCCGTCGTGGCCCGGTTCAGCGAGCTGCCGGCGGCCATCAGCCGGCTCGGCTGAGTCCGGCCGCCGGCGCTCTTCGGTGACCCTGCCGATCGCCGTCGCCGCAGGGGGCTGGGCCGTGCTCGCCGTGCTTGTCGCCGTCGCAGTCGCGGCAGTCCTCGCCGGCCGTGGCCAGTTGACGGCCGACCCGGCTCGCAGGCGCCGCTTCCGGCGCGTGCTGAGCCTTCTGGTCGTCGCGCCGGCCGCCGTGTTCACCGCCGTCGCCGGCGTCGTGGTCGCGCAGGGCACGCCTGCCTGGGACATGACGGTTTTGCGCCAGTTGGCCCGTCATCAGCAACCCACGGCGCGGGCCATCACGGCGGCCGCCACGCTGACCGGCAGCGTGCCGGTGGTGCTCGTGCTGCTGCTCACGGCGCTGGTGGTACTGCTCATCGCCCGACTGTACCGGCAGGCGGCGTTCGTCGCGGCCGCCACACTGCTGAGCATGGCCGCGAGCGGCATCATGAAGCTGGTGTTCGCGCGCGCCCGGCCCGAGGTGATCGCCCAGAAGCCCGGCGGCTGGTCGTTTCCGAGCGGCCACACGATGAGCGCCACCGGCTTCGCCGTGGCGCTTGTCATCGTCCTCTGGCCGACCCGCTGGCGCCGGCCGGCACTCGCGGTGGCGACGGTCTATGCTGTCGGCATCGGCCTCACGCGCCTGTACCTGGGGGTACACTACCCCTCCGACGTCGTCGCCGGCTGGGCCTTGGCGCTGGCCGTCGTCGGCGTCACCTGGCTGGCCTTCTGGGACCGGTTCGAACCGGCGCCGGAGGCGCCGGCACAAGACCGCGGCGATAGGCTTCGACGCGCACAGCGCGACTCGGGGCAACATGACGGCTCAGGGAAGGGGCGGACGTGACGCTCGACGACATCGGCGACCCGCTCGACAGCATCGACGACCCGCCCGACGACGACCTGACCCGCTGGTGCGCACGGGCCCTCGAGCTCGGCGCCGACGCCGCCACCCCGCTCGCGCCGGGTCTTGTCGTCACGGCCGAGTGGGTGCGCCTCAAGTGCCAGTTCGGCTGCGACGGCTACGGCCGGTGCCGCACCTGTCCGCCCGACTCGCCCACGCCGCGGCAGACGCGACGGCTGCTCGACGAGTACGCCCGGGCGATCCTGTTGCGCCGCGGGCCGCACACGGTCTACGACGAACACGACCAGCACTACGTCGCACTGCGCCGCACCGCCGCCGACCTCGAGCGCGAGCTGTTCCTGGCCGGCCATCACAAGGCGTGGTCGATGAGCAACGGACCGTGCGACGTCTGCGACGTCTGCGACAGGGAGCAGCCCTGCGTCGACCCCGCACACGCGCGGCCGTCCCTGGAGGCCTGCGGGATCGACGTGTTCGCCACGGTTCGCGCCGCCGGCTGGGAGATCGAAGTGGTGCGCGACCGCAACGACCAGTATCGCTTCTTCGCGCTGGTGCTGGTCGACTGAAAACGGGGGGGCCGGGCGCCCGGGCGCCGCGGCCGAGCGATGGCCCGCCCTGGGCTTTAGAGCATGCCCGCGGCGGCGGCCAGCCTGCCGGCCGCCTCGTTGCGACCCAGGGCCCAGAGCGATTCGAAGAGCCCGGGGGTGACGGGCTGGCCGCTCATGCCCAGACGCAGCGCGGCGAAGACCGACTTGGGCTTTACTCCGAGCTGTTCCGGCAGGCCCCGCACGGCGGCCTCGATCTGCTCCACGTCGTAGCGTTCGAGACCGGCGAGGCACACTGCGGCGGCCCGCAGTATGCGCTGCGCGTCGGGGATGGCGGTTAGTTTTTCGCGGGCCGAGCCGGCGATGGCCAGCGGCGTAAAGAGCCAGCCGGCCAGCCGGATGAAGTCGGAGAGCACCTCGATCTTCTCCTGCACGAGCGGGGCTACGAGCATGGTCAGGCGCTCCTGGTCGTCGCCGGGCGGCAGAGGCGCGAGCTGACCGAGCTCGATGGCCTCGGCGAGCGCGCTCTCACCCTTCGCGGCGAGCAGCCGGAGGGCCGGTGGCTGACCGTAAAAGCCCACGCGCTCGAGGTAGGCCTGCACGCGAGCCGCGAAGTCGGCCGGCGCCATGGCGCGGATGAAACGCCCGTTCATCCAGCGCAGCTTGTCGGGGTCGAAGATGCTGGCGCTCGTACCCAGGCTCTCGACGTCGAGGTGGGCCACAAGGTCGGCAAGGCTCCAGGTGATCATCGACTCGTCGAACTCGGTGGACAGAAAGCAGAGGTAGTTGCGCACGACCTCGACCAGGAACCCGACGGCGGTGAGCTGTTCGAGGTTGGTCGCGCCGTGGCGCTTCGAGAGCTTCTTGCGGTCGGTGCCGAACAGCAGCGGCATGTGCAGAAAGTACGGCGCGGGCACGCCGAGCGCCTCGTAGATCAGGATCTGCTTGGGCGTATTGGACAGATGGTCGTCGCCGCGGATGACGTGGGTGATGGCCATCGTGACGTCGTCGACCACCACTGCCAGGTTGTAGGTGATGGTGCCGTCGGAGCGCTGCACGATGAAGTCGCCGATGGTGTCGTTTCCGACCTCGACCGGGCCCCGCAACATGTCATCGAACGTGGTCGTGCCGGGGCGCACCCGGAAGCGCAGCGTCCAGGGCTCACCGGCGGCCTTGCGGCGTTCGACCTCGGCGGTGGTCAGGGCGCGGCAGGCGCCGCTGTAGACCCAGGCGCGCTTGCCGGCCTGCGCCGCCCGGCGCTCGGCCTCGAGCTCGTCGGACGTGTGGAAGCAGGTGTACAGGTGGCCGCCGGCCAACAGCCTGTCGATGTGCTCACGATAGATCGCCTGGCGCTCGGTCTGCCGGTAGGGGCCGTGCCGGCCGGGCTTCTCGGGACCCTCGTCCCAGTCGAGCTCCATCTCGCGCAGCGAGCGCAGGATCTGGGCGATCGCCGCGTCGGTGGAGCGCGACGGGTCGGTGTCTTCGATACGCAGAACGAACTCGCCGCCGTGCCGGCGCGCGAAGATGTAGTTGTACAGGGCGGTGCGCGCGCCACCCAGGTGCAGGTAGCCGGTGGGCGAGGGCGCAAAGCGGACGCGGACTGGGGCGGTCATGGTTGCCCATTCTACCCCACGGGGTCGGCGGTGACCGGGGTTAGGAGACGACCAGCGCCGGCAGAGCCTTGAGCGCGGCGGCGTTGCGGGCGTCGCCGGCGAAGCGCACACGCAGGCGTACGGTGCCCTTGTGCGCGGTGTAGGTGAGCTTGTAGGTCGAGCGCGCCGTAGTGCGCGTGCGGGCTACGGTCTTCCAGGTGTGGCCCCTGCGGAGCTGCAGAATGAGCCGCACGCCGCCGCGGACCGGCTTGAAAGCGCCGCTCACGCGCACGACGTGCTTCGCCGACGGCCGGCCCGCGTGGGCCGTAAGCAGCGCCCGGACCGCCACCGCCACGAGCCCCGACGACGCCGGCTCGAACTGCGCCGACTGCGCCCCGGGCTTGAACGACGCCTGGAACTGCGTCGTGAACCGGGGCGCGAAGGTGGCTGCAGCGCGCCCGCCGGCGCCCGTTGCGACCGTCACCGGGGCGCCCCCCAGCGGTCCGATCGCGATGCCGGGCAAGAGCCCTATCGGAAAGCCGCCATCGGCGGCGCGCACGATCAGCTTGACCTTGGCGCCCAGGGGGATGGTGGCCGCGCCGCGCGACAGGGTGAGCGTCACGGGAGTCTGGCCGACCCAGGCGACGATGCTGCTCGCCGCAGCCGTGCCGGTCGTGGCGGCGACGCTGATGACGTGGCGGGTCGGGGCCGGCGAGCCGGCCACGGGCTGAAGCGCGGCCGTCGTGAACGTGAAGCTCTGGGAGGCGCCGGCCCCGGAGGTGCCGAAGGGGCTCCAGGCGCCACCGTCGACGCTGTACCCCTCGTTGTGGGGCACGAAGATGCTGATGCCGCTGACGAACGCGTGCCCCTGGGCGTTGTGGCCGGGCGGCCAGGGGTTCTCGGACACGACGCCGGCGACCGTCGCCGTGGAACCGCCGACGATCGGCTGTCTGAGCGACACGGTCGGCGCAGTGTCGATCACGTCGGGGATGCCGTTGCGAGTCGCCCGCCAGCCGATCTGGCCGGCGGTCGACGGGCAGATGCCGTCGGTCGCAACCTCACCGGGGTACTGCCCGGTCTTGTAGGCGGCGATGCCCTCGTTGCCGCCGCGCATGATGCAGGCGTCATTGGTGGTGCCGCCCTGGACCGCGTTGGCGTTCCTGACCCACAGATACCCCGAGTAGAGATCGCCGGTGCTGGGGTAGCCGGCCGCCGACGGCGCGTACTCGTCGAGCGCGCCGAACACGTGACCGATCTCGTGGGCGAGCACGCCGTCGTAGAGGTCCGGTCCGTAGCTGCCGTTGTTCCAGGTGGTGACCGTGTACGGCCCGAACAGGTCGAACGTATAGGCAAAGGCGCCGTCGGGGAACGCGCCGCTGCTCGTCTTCAAGCTGTCGACGCAGTACACGGTGAAGGCCCAGTCGGTGCCGTTGGCGCGGCGCACCGCATTGTCGTAAGCCGTCTCGGGCGGCGGCGTGTCGTCGGTCGTGTTCTTGGAGAAGCCGAGCGACTTCATGAGCGGGTGCCGCCAGGCCTGATCGTCTTGCGACGACACGTCGATGGGCTCGTCGACCGTCGCGCCGTTGACCGTGGCGCCCTTGAAGGCCACCTGCCGCGGCGCCCCCGCCTTGCCCTCCGCGGGGATGACGAAGGTCAGGTCGGCCGCCGGGTTGCGGCTTGCCCACCAGGCCAGGGTCGTTGAGACCTTGCCGACGATATAGGCCTCGCGGTCGGTGAGCTTGGGATACTCGGGATCGGGCTGGCCGTACCCGCCGGAGTCGGTCGCCCAGCTCTCGGACGTCTCGCCGGCCTGGGTGGCCGCGCTCTGCGGGAAGATGATGCTGACCGCGACCGAGCCGGCCGCGAACGCGGCCGGCTCGGTCGCGCTGGGCAGCGTGGCCAGACGGCCGGTGAAGGCCGGAGCTTCGAGACCGGCGGCCTGGGTCGCCCCGGCGGCGCCCTCGGCGTTGGGCAGCTTGAGGTCGGCGCCCAGCGAAGGCAGGCCGGCCGGCACGATCGTGCGGCCTCCGGCGGCTGCGGCGGCCGTGCCGTCGGCGAGGCTGTTGAGGGCGCCCAGCGCGGCGGCGCTCTCGGACGCGACGCCGGCCGACGGAGTCGCGTGAGCCCGCAAGACCGTGAAGCCCTGTGAGCGCAGCCGCGCCGCGGCCGCCGGTGAGACACGGGCCAGAGTGGCGCGCGGCAGATAGACGATCGCCGGATGCGCCCCGTCGGCGCAGAGCGCCGCGATAAGGGCGTCGCCATCGGCAAAGTCGTGGGGCGCGACGACGACGGCGTTGGCCGGCACGCTCGCGACCTGAGACGCAGCCGCCGCGGCGGGCGGCCGCACCGCTCCCATGGCAAGGAGCCCGGCGATCACGACGAGCGCGGCGCCGGCCGCCAGCGCGCGCAGGCGGCGGCGCGGCGTCGCGGCGAGCGGACGCAGCCTGCGGGGAAGTTGTACGGTAAGCGAGCACATGATCGGGAGTGCCGTCATGGTAGGGTCGGGCTGGACGAAGGTCAAACGCGCCATCTGTATCGTCACACCTTCACTTTCTGATACCGTACCGCATCCGTCCTTCATGTAACGTCCGAGGGAGCCGTGTCCGAACACCCTCTGCGCATCGTCGTCCTGGTCAAGCAGGTCCCCGACACTGCCAACGTCACCGGCGAGGCCATGAAAGACGACGGCACCGTCAACCGTGCGGCCCTGCCCGCGATCTTCAATCCCGAAGACCTGAACGCCCTCGAAGCGGGGCTCCGACTCAAGGATCGCCACGGTGGCCGGGTGACCGTGCTCACGATGGGCCCCCCCTCGGCGGCCCAGGTGTTGCGCGAGTCGCTGTTCCGTGGCGCCGACGAGGTCGTGCTGCTCTCCGACCGGGCCTTTGCCGGCGCCGACACGCTGGCCACGAGCTACGCGCTCGCGCGAGCGCTCGACCACCTGGGCGCGTTCGACCTTGTGCTGTGCGGCCGGCAGGCGATCGACGGCGACACGGCGCAGGTCGGCCCCCAGACCGCCGAAAAGCTGGGCCTGCCGCAGATCACCTGCGTGAGCCGGATCGTGGAGGTCGTGCCACCCGGCGCAGCCGGGGGGGCGCCCGCCTCGGTCACCGCCACCCGTTCGGTCGAAGACGGCGCCGAGACGCTGTGCGCGCCGCTGCCCGCACTGCTCACCATCACCGGCGAGGCCAACGAACCGCGACCACCGAGCGTCAAGCTCGTCATGACCTACAAGCACGCGATCGCCGAAGCCCTGACCGGCTACGACGACAGCTACCTCGACCCCGATTCCGACGAGGCCGAGGTCTGCATGGTGGGCCGCGACGGGCGGCCCGTGTGCCGGGCCAGGATCGTCCTCTGGGATGCGGCCGCGATCGAGGCCGAGCGCGAGCTGGTCGGGTTGCGCGGCTCGCCGACGCGCGTAAAGAAGATCGAGAGCGTGGTGCTCGCCGGCGGCGAGGCGCGCCTGATCGAACCGACCGACGAGGGCGTCCGCGCACTTGTGCGCGAACTGATCGAGGAGCACATCCTTGGGTAGCCCCGCCGGCGAGGTCTGGGTGTTCGTCGAAACGATCCGCGGGGCGCCGGACGACGACGGGGTCGCGGCCCCGCTGCGCGGTGGGGCCGTCACGGCCGCCGGCCTGAGCGCCGCCGAGGTCAGCCTCGAGCTTCTGGGCCAGGCCCGCAAGCTCGCCGCCCTCCTCGGCGCGCGGACCGGCGCCGACACCGTCTACCTCGCCGCGCACGACATGCTCACCGAGTACCTCGCCCAGCCCTACGCCCGCGTCGTCACCGAGGCGGTGCGCCACTTTCAGCCGCAGATCGTCCTGTACGGCGCCACGACGACCGGCCGCGACCTGGCGCCGCGCGTCGCCTCGGCGCTGCGCACCGGCCTGACGGCCGACTGCACCGACCTGCGCATCGGCGACCANNGCCACCATCGTGAGCCCCGAGTACCGGCCCCAGATGGCCACCGTGCGCGAGGGCGTCTTTGCCCTGCCCCAGCCCGACCCGAGCCGCGCGGGCAACGTCGTCGAGCTGAACATCGAGCGCGTCAGCGGCCCGCACGAGGGACGCAACGGCCGCCCGACGGCCGCCGGCGGGCCCATTCTGCTCGACGACCTCGACTTCGCCGTGGCACTGGTGCGGCGTTCGCGCGAGTCGAAGTCGGTCGATCTGAAGGGCGCCCGGGTGGTCGTGTCGGGCGGCATAGGGGTCGGCTCGCGTGCCGGGTTCGGCCTGCTTTACGACCTGGCCGGCGCCCTGGGCGGCGTCGTGGGCGCGTCGCGCGCCGCGGTCGACGCCGGCTGGATCGCCCGCGAGCACCAGGTCGGCCAGACGGGCACGACGGTGCGCCCCAAGCTCTACATCGCCGCCGGCATCTCGGGCTCGGTCCAGCACCGCGCCGGCATGGATCAGTCGGCCCGCATCCTGGCCATCAACTCGGACCCGCTGGCGCCGATCTTCGCGGTCGCCCACTTCGGCATCGTCGGCGACTTGCACCAGGTCGTCCCCAAGCTCATCAAGGCCTACCGGGACAAGGAATGACGATGGCGGCGACCGCAGCCGGGGCGCCCGCCGGCACTCCCACCCCGCCACGACGAGGCGCACCGTGAGCAACTTCTACACCGACGACCCCGACCTTGTCCGTCAGCTCGAGACCCTCGACCTGCGGCGTATCGTCGCCCTGCGCGAGGACGACTACGCCCGGGCCCGCGACTTCGCCTACGCGCCCGGCGACTACGACGACGCCCTCGACTCGTACCGGCGCACCCTCGAGATCGTCGGCGACATCGCCGGCGAGTTCGTGGCCCCGCGCGCCGAAGACGTCGACCGCGCCGGCGCGACCCTCACCGCCGGCGAGGTCTGCTACGCGCCCGGCATGAGCGAGTCGCTCGAACGCCTCGCCCAGGCCGACCTCATGGGCATCACCCTGCCGCGCCGCTTCGGCGGGCTCAACTTTCCGATCACGGTGTCGGTCATGATCGTCGAGATGATCTCGCGCGCCGACCCGGCGCTCATGAACGTCTTCGGCCTGCAGGACATCGCCGAGACGGTCAACAGGTTCGCCTCGGACGAGATCAGGCAGGCCTACCTGCCGCGCTTCGCGTCCGGCGAGGTCACCGGTTCGATGGCGCTCACCGAACCCGAGGCCGGCAGCGACCTGCAGAACGTCCAGCTCAAGGCCGCGCTCGGCGCCGACGGCGTCTGGCGCCTCTCAGGGGTCAAGCGCTTCATCACCAACGGCTGCGGCCAGGTGTCGCTGGTGCTCGCGCGTTCAGAGGAAGGCACGACCGACGCCCGCGGCCTGTCGATGTTCCTCTACGAACGCGACGAGCACATGACGATCCGCCGCCTCGAAGACAAGCTCGGCATCCACGGCTCGCCGACCTGCGAGCTGCAGTTCGACGACGCACCGGCGCTGCTCGTCGGCGAGCGCCGGCGCGGCCTGACGACGTACGTCATGAGCCTCATGAACGGCGCCCGTATCGCCATCGCCGCCCAGGCTCAGGGCATCGCCGAGGCCTCGTACCGGGCCGCGTCCAAGTACGCCGACGAGCGCGTGCAGTTCGGTGGGCCGATCCGCAACCTCACGGCAGTGGCCGCCATGCTGGCCGACATGAAGGTGGCCCTCGAAGCCTCTCGAGCGCTGCTCTACGAGACGGCCATGATCGTCGACTGCAAGGAGGGCCTCGAGCGCCGCGTCGAGCAGCTTCAGTCGGGCGAGCGCGCGGCGGGCGCCGCCGACGAGCTCAAGGAGCTGCGCGCCGAGCTCAAGAAGTACACCCGTCTCGCCGCCCTCTTCACGCCGCTGGCCAAGGCCTGCGCCACCGAGATGGCCAACCGGGTCGCCTACGACTCGCTGCAGATCCACGGCGGCTCGGGCTACATGCGCGACTTCGCCATCGAGCGTCACTCCCGCGACGCCCGCATCACTAACATCTACGAGGGCACGACCCAGCTTCAGGTCGTAGCCGCGATCGGCGGCGTGCTGTCGGGCACCCTGGCTGCCCGGCTCGACGAGTACGAAGCCGGCGACCTCTCGGCCACGCCTGAGCTGCTGGGGCACGTCCGCGCGGCGCGCGAGCGCTGGGCCGCCGCGATCGCCCACGTGCGCGCCGCCGACTCGACCGAGTTTCGCGACTTCCACAGCCGGCGACTGGTCGAGATGGCCATCGATCTCGCCTGCGCCTTGCTGCTGCTACGCAGCGCCCAGGGCGACGCCCGCAAACTGCTCGTCGCCCAGTACTTCGTCGAGCAGATGAGCGCCCGCGTCGAGGGCGCCGTCCAGGCCATCGTCACCAGCAGCTCGGCGTCTATCGACGCCCTCCAGGCGCTCGGGCGCGACTGAGGAACACACCGGGGCCCGCGAGCGCCGCCGGCCGGTCCGCGGGCGGTGCTGCGCGACGCCGCCTCAGCCCAGACTCTTCCTGAGCTCCGCCGTGGCCTCGGCGATGATGCGCTGCTGGGCCTCGATCTCGTTGAGCAGTTCCTCAGGCGTGCGGGTGTCTTCGTCGACGACGCGGTGCGGGTTGACCGCTTTGAGGTCGTAGCCGCGCGCCTCGATCTCGTCGCGCGACACCGTCCACGAGCGCTCTGAGTCGGGTCGCTCGATCGTCCCGCCGGCACAACTGTCACCGACCAAATCGAAGAAGTCGCCCATCCGTGCCAGGGTGAACGGCGTCTTCTTGCCCACCTTCAGGTCGCTGAGGTCGTAGTACCAGGTGCGCTCCGTCGGACGGCCCTTGTTGAAGAACAGCAAGTTGGTCTTCACGCCGGCGCCCGCCTGCGAGAACACGCCTGGCGGCATGCTGACGATGCACCACAGGTCGCAGTCGTCGAGCAGCTTGCGCTTGGTCTGCACAAACGCGGTCTCGTTGGTGCGGAAGAGGACGCCCTCGTCGATGACCATCCCGCAGCGTCCGCCCGGCCTGTCGCCTTGCGTGGGCCGCAGGCTGTCGATCACGTGTTGCAGAAAGAGCACCTGCGTCGCACCGGTCTTGTAGGGGAAGCGCGTCTGGGCGTCTTTGCCCTCCTTGCCGCCGAAGGGCGGGTTCATGAGGATCACGTCGTAGAGCGGCGGCGCGCCGATGAACAGCCCGTCGTAGGCGGCCGTCTGCGTGAGGGTGTTGCCGTGCCAGATGTGGGGCGCGTCGATGCCGTGCAGCACCAGGTTGGCGAGCGCGATCGGGTAGATGGCGTTGTCCTTCTCGCGGCCGTAGAAGGTGCGTTGCTGCAGTATCTCGAACTGCCCGCCCGAGTCGAGGTTGACGTTAGCCACCCCTGCCATGTGCTCAAACGACTGCGCCAGAAAGCCGCCGGTACCGCAGCCCGGGTCGTAGACGGTCTCGCCGAGGCGCGGGTCGACCACGCGCACCATCGCCCGGATTATCTCGCGCGGCGTGAAGAACTGCCCGCCGTCGTTGCCCTTCTCGCCCATCTTGAGCAGCAGGCCCTCGTAGATCTGCGACAGGGTGAAGACGTGGGTCGTGTCGACCGACTCGCCGTCGAGCTCTTGAACGCGGTCGATCACGTCGAGGAAGTTGCGCTCGGTGTCGATGCGCGTGCGTTCCACCGAGCTCATGATCTGGCTGATGACCTTCTGGCGCGACGTCGCATGGGGTTGCTCGCCGAGAGCGCGCAGGTGCGGCAGCAAATCCTGATGGACGAAGTCGAACATCGCGCCCAGGGTGCCGCCCTCCTGGAGCTCCACCCGCTTCGGTCCGCCCGGCGCCGCCCAGTCGCGCCAGCGATATGGCGGTACCAGCGACGCCTTGAACTCAACACCGACCGCCGCCGACTCGGCCGCCTCCTGTTCTTCACGCTCGTCGAGGATGCGCAGGAAGAGGATCCAGGTGAGCTCGGGCACGTACTGTAGCGCGCCGGCGCAGTTCGAGCGCCGCATGATGTCGCAGATCTGTTTGACGGCGGAGTTGACCGACTGCTGGGTGGCGAGCTTCTTGCCGTTGACTGCCATGGCTGCAGTCTATCGGGTCGGGCCACCACCGCCAGCGGCATTTGTCTCCCTTGACCCGATGGCGATCGCGGCCTACCGTCGCTTCGACCGTGCGAGCGAGGGTCAGGTCACAGGCCGACTCGGAGTCGCTGCCGTCACCTCGATCGCTGTGCTCCCAAGGATCGCCGCATCGACCGAACAGCGAACAACGTAGCGTCCTTCGGCGGGGAACCGCGGTTGCGCCGGCACCGCGACCTGCAGGCGCTGCGGCGTGCCGGGCCGCATCCCCGGCGGACGACCTACTTCGAACTCGCCGCCGGCAACCTGCGCGATCTCCCCGCCGTCAGCGTCGAGCACGTCGATCGCCAGCCGCAGCTTCTTGTTGGTCATGCCCCAGGGGACACTGATGCCGATGGCAACGGAGAACGGCGCGACCGGTGGGCCGGGGAGTTGAGGCACGAAAAGGCGGTCCCATCCTCCGCCCAGGAGGTACAGCTTGCCGCCCACGGCGTCGGCCGCGTCGGCCACCAGCAGGTAGTCGATCTTGAGCTCGTCGGGTTCGCTCATGGTTTGACCGTCTCCAGTCGATGTCATACAGTGTATGACACATCATACGCCTATCCCTGATGTGAGCAAATGGCCATCGAGGTTCACGACCTTGAGTGGAGCGACGACGGCGAAGAACACATCGTACGGCACGGGGTGACGGTGTCCGAGGTAAACCAGGTCGTCGCTGGACACCACGTTGTCGTCAGGAACCGCAGGCGAAGGAGTGCGAACTACCTGATGGTCGGCACCACATTTGGAGGCAGGGTCCTCACTGTGGCCATTCGCAAGACGAGCAAAGCCGGAACCTGGCGCGTGGCGACCGCATACCCCTCGACCAATGCGCAACATCAGGTGCTCGCCGACAACACTCCATAGCGAACGCGGAGCGATCATGGCTACCAAGCGGAGACACGACAACAACGACAGGACCGATGACTACGAGGTCGTGGGCGTGAGCTCGGGACGGCGGCCCGGCGGCGTCGTGTCCGTGCGCCTCAATCCCGATGAGCTGGAGTTGCTCGCAGCCTTGTCCACGGTGGGCGATCGGACACTGTCCGAGACGCTTCGCCTGGGCCTGCGATGCCTCGGTCTGCAGCCCGGCTTGGCCGCAGGCCCAACTGCACAAACTCCGCGGCTCGACACGAGGGCTTCAGCCCTCGTGCTCGAGAACACCGCCGAACCGGTGGAGTGGAGCCAGCCAAACCAGACGCGGGCGTCGTTCGCCCGGTAGCGGCCAAAGTCGTCACCAACGAATCCCCTCCATCGGCGTCCTCAGGATGTCCAGAACCGGGCGGGCGAAGTAGAGCTTGCGCCACTTTCGCTCCCCCGACTCTTCCAGCAATCCTGCCTTCACCAGGGCCTTGATGGCGGTGCGAGCGGTCGGGTTGGTGACCCCCAGCGCCTTCTGCGCCTCGGCCACCGTCATGATCGGCGCCCGCATGATCTCGTCTACAAGCGCTACCGCCTTGGGCTGGCCCTGCAGCCTCTGCCGGTAGTCCTCGCGGACCTGCATCAGGTCGCGGGCCTGCCGCGCCGCCCGCACCGCGGTCTCGCAGACCCCGGTAAGGAAGAAGAGGAGCCAGGTATGCCAGTCCCCCTCGGTGCGCACTCGCAGCAGGGCGTCGTAGTAGTCGGAGCGGTGCGCCTCGATGTAGGCCGAGAGGTAGAGCAGCGGCTGCGTCAGGCGACCAGTCTCCGTCAGGAACAACGTGATCAGCAGGCGGCCGACCCGTCCGTTACCGTCGAGGAAGGGGTGGATGGCCTCGAACTGCTCGTGCATCAAGGCGCACTGGATGAGAACCGGCAGGGTGGCTCTGTCATGCAGGAAGACCTCCCAGGCACCAAGCGCTTCCATCATCTCGGGCACAGGGGGTGGAACATAGGTCGCCGTTGCCGGAGTCGAACCAGGGGACCCGATCCAGTTCTGCGAACGCCGGAACTCCCCGGGCGTCGCATGCGATCCACGGACACCCTGCATCAAGCGCTCATGGAGCTCGCGAACGAAGCGCAGCGACAGAGGGAGCTCATTCAGGCGGAGCAGTCCGTACTCGAGCGCTTCGATGTAGTTGCGTACCTCGCGAAGGTCATTCGGATCGCGTTCGGTCGGCGCCACATCGACTTCGTCCATCAGTAGTTCCGACAAAGTCGTGCGCGTGCCCTCGATACGCGAAGACAGCACTGCTTCCTGACGGAGGTACGGCGCGATCAGCAGATGCGGATTAGGGAGCTGTTCGCCGGCGATAGAGAGTTCCGCGAGCGCCGCGTCGGCCCGCGACAGCACAAGTACCAGGTCCGGCGAGTAGTCGAGGGCCGGAGGAAGCGGGGCGGGAACGAAGGCGTCGTAACCCGCGGTGGCCTTGATGACGCGGCCGGCTTTCGTGCTGTGGAACTGTGTTGGATCCGTGACGTGCTCCAGTCGCGAAGTGCCATTTTCAAAGCGCCGAGAGCTTTGAAAATTCTGGCTGCCATATTTTCAAAGCTGACAGACCTTTGCAAATGGAGATGGCTGCCTCTTTCGCGTCACTCACTTTCAAAGTTGAGACGTCTTTGAAAATACGTGGACCGATATTTACAAAGAGCCCGGGGCTTTGCAAATCACATCTTCCGCTACGCGGAAGATGTACGCGCGCGCGAGGGGAGCAAAGTCAGCCCACCGCAAGAACAATCAGCTCGATCGACACGAACTCCACCGTCACCGCGTCCATCGGCTTGCAGGTCGCCTGGAACCAGCCTCTGAGCGGGACGCCGCCCATGACCCGCGCCGTGCCGTTGCGATTCGCGTGGCGGTCAACGCGGCCCTCGGTCTCTTCGCCTTCTCGCCCAAGACGAACGCGCACCTGTCCCTCGGTCGGCCGCACGTACTTATCGTGGCTCACAGGAACGTTGAAGAAGCCCATCTTGTGGTAGGTCCGCTGAAGAGTCAGTTTGAGGACCGCCATCGGCAACCTCCTCTCGAGACGTCAGAACGGAATCTCGTCGCTCCTGGTTGGGAGCAGCTTGACCTGCTTGGTCAGCTTCGCGTCGAGGTACTGCAGAACCGTCCGCGCCGCGTTGATGAACAGCATGGCTTCGTCGGAATCGAGCAGGTCCTGATTTGGATGCGCGACACTACCGCGGTTGCGGGCCGGGTTAAGAGCACCCATCACCGCGCCCAGCGAGCGCAGAACCTTGACGACAGCATCTTGGTGGGCTCCGAGTGCGCGCAACCCCGGATGTTGCTCTCGGAGAAGCTTGAACAGATCCAGAATCGACAAATCCCTGCCATAGACGATTCCCGCATCGTCACACGCAGCCAAGAGATAGCCGTGGAGAGCAGTGTGGACTCGATCCACGGCACTGGTAGGACCGCTCGTCTGCATGAGCGTCTCTGCATCTGAGATAGCGCGCCGAACCACTTCGCTCGTGATGCGCAAATCGGGACTTTCAACGCCAGCGCCTGAGCGGCACCGGGTAGCCATCTCCTTCACGTGAGCAAAGGCCGCTTCGGTTCGCAGCTCGTCGGTGCCAATCGGGTACTTCTCGAGCACACCCTCCAGGATCGCAGCCTGAGTCCTCGGGTCGGCGTGCTCCAAGACCTCGATGAATCGCTCACGTGTCGTGCCCTCGTACACGAACGGATCGATGTTGAGGTCGCAGTACTCCGCGTAGAACTCGCTGTGAGTCCGGTAGGAGAAGTCACCGAGGTAGCCGCCACTCACCCCGATATAGCGATTCACAACCCAGTAGATGTCCTTACGGGTCAGTCCTGCCACCCGGACCCTCCTGGGAAGGCCGAGCGGAGAAGGGCCGCCCGTAGGCGCCCGATCGCCAAGGTTTGACCGTAAATAGCGCGCCCAGCGCCTGCCGCTAAGTCGAGTTCGCTGTGCAGAGCACGCACGACGTCGCGCTGTTTCGCCATGGGCGGTACCGGCAGACAGACCGCCGCAACCTGTCTCGGCGAGATGTGAGGAACGCCCAGACTTTGCTCGTGGCCACTGATGGCGCTCAGGAACGAACTGCTTCTGAGAAACGCGTACAAGTAGGCGACGTCAAGACCCTCTTTCAGCCGAAACGTCGCGACGCGTTGGAGCAACAAAGATGGGACGTCGGTCTCAGAGAGGCGCGCGACCTTCAGTCCGCCCGCCACGACTGGTCGATCTAGCGAGAGGACGATGTCGCCCGCGACGAGCTCGAATTCAGCGAATTCTGCCCGCATCTGATCAGGCAACCGTGCGCTGTCTGCCCAGTCAATCCTGCCCTGAGACACGTTCGCATTGCGCACGAGCCGGATCCCTCGCTCACTGAACCAAGCGCTCTTGAACGCGTAGCCTGAGAACACCCGCGCAAAGTCACCGATAGATCTCATTGGCCGGTCGCCGCCCAGCGCCCCGAACGCGCAATCGATAGCCGCCTGCTCGAGCCGCTGCATGACTGCCAACTGGTGTTCGGCGGCGGCGCGCATGCGCGCCGCCGCATCCAACTGCTCACGCAACGATGCGGCGATTCGCTTCTGCTCCGACAACGGGGGAAGCGGAACACGAAAGTCCGCCAATGAACGCAGGGTGACCGTCTTCTGAGCGCCACCGAGAGCCCTCTCGTCGCTCATGCGCCTGCCCTCGGGCGAGTTGAGAAAATGGGCAGCGAAGTGCGGCTCCAACACGTCCGACCGAGGCCTAATAAGGGCGATGTGACGCTGGAAGACGAACGGTCGGTCGGCCTCGACTGGGACCGCTACGCCATAGCTGCCAACCGCAGAGTAGAGTACATCGCCAGGGCTTGCCCTCCACGACTTGGTCAACTCACGGAACGTCACGTCGGAGACGAACCGCTCGGTGTCGAAGTCGATTTCACCGCCGACAATGTTCCTGACGAATAGGAACGGAACGCCGTCCTCGACGAAGGGCGGCGGCTGGTGGGTGCCGTCGGTGATCCTCACGCAGACATCCCCGAGGCGCGCGGTTGGCCAGACACACGACAGACGGCCGGCCTTCTGTTCGTTGACCGCCAGCGAACTCACGCCGCGAACATCCGCGCCTTGGTGTCGAGCAGCACGTCGGCGGGGTCGCCGAGCGCTGAAAGCGCCTCGAGCCCGCCGGCGCGCACCACGGCCGGCACGCGGAAGATCTGCGGGCTCTCCAGTCCTTTGGTGCCGTCATGGGCAAACTGCAACGCCAGCGCGCGCATGGTGGCGGCCGTCTTGGCCGGCAGCCCGGCGAGCCAGGCCGCGTGCTTGTAGGTGAAGGCTTCGGCGCGCTCGGCGCGGGTGCGCGGGGCGAGGCCGTAGCCGAGCTCAGCGAGCACGTCGTAGAGGTCGTATTCGGCCATGTGCTCGACGGCCTGCACGATGATCGGCGAACGGCCGGCGTCGGGCAGGTGGGCCAGCAGCGACTCGCGCTGCGGCGGCACGATCCAGCGCCGACGGAAGGCGTCGAGCGTCAGCGCCTCGGTCACGAGGCGCTCGGCGAGACGCTCCTTGTACTCCTCGACCGGCACCGGCATCGTGCGGCCGTCGTGGTATACGGTGAGGATCGCGGTGCCGTTGTGGACCAGGCGCACCTGAAAGCCCTCGACCAGATAGATCGGTTCGGGTTCGAGCGCCGGCTCGGGCGGCTCGGAGCCGTCGTCGGGACGCTTCGTGCGCGGCTTGCGGTACTTGGTCGCGAAGTACTCGCCGAAGAGGCGCGTGGAGTTGGTGTAGTCGTAGATGCGGAACATGAGCTTGCCGGTCGCCGGGTCCAGCCGGGTGCCGCGGCCGACCATCTGGTAGAAGCTGATCGGCGAGCGCACGTACTTGAAGAAGACGATGTTGCGCACCGGCGGCACGTCGACGCCGGTGCTCAGCAGGTCGACGGTGGTGGCGATGAAGTGCGAGCGCGAGGCCGCCTTCAGGTCGGCGATGTACTGCGCGCCGCCCACGCTGGCGGTACACTTGAAGGCGTAGGGCTCGGCGCGCTTGCAGGCGTGGGCCCGGCACCAGGCGGCGTAGAGGTTGTTCATCTCGTTGGCGACGCGGTCGGCGTGGTGGTCACGGGTGCAAAATACGATCGTCTTCTGCTCGGGACCGCCGGTCTCGACCAGGTGGGCGAACAGGTCGGCGCACATGGCGGTCACGCGCTCGGGCATAAGCAGCAGCGCGTCGAGGGTCTCGGCGCCGTAGTGCTCGCGAGCCTCGGTCAGATCGACGGGCTCGCCGGTGAGGGCATCGAGCAGCGACTTGCCGGCCAGATCCTCGCGGTCGATACCGGTGACCTCCTCGCACTCGTGCTCGCGATCGAGGAACACCGCCTGCCTGACCACCTCGCAGGCCGCCAGGTAGCCGTCTTCGATGCCCTGGCTGATGTCGTACTCGTAGACCGGCTCGCCGAAGTAGGAGAGATTGTCGGCATTGATCTTCTGGTCGGCGAGCGCCTCGGCGGTCTTCTCGGCAACGGTGAAGGTGCGCGGCGTGGCCGTAAGTCCGACCTGCACCGCGTTCGGGTTGCGGGTGAGGACCTGCGACCACTTGCCCCAGGCCGAACGGTGGCACTCGTCGATGACGATGTGGCTGAAGCAGTCCTCGGGGTAGTTGGCGAGCAGAAAGTTGGCCTCGGCGTCGTCGGTGGCGACGTCGAGGGTCTGGTAGGTGGCCACCAGGATACGGGCGTTCTTCTGGGGATCGCCGCCGCTCACGGCGGCGGCGTCGGCGCCAAAGACGTTCTGCAGCGCGCCGGTGCCCTGGATGCGCAGTTCGTCGCGGTCGCATACAAACAGGGCGCGTTTGAGTTGGCCGGCGTCGGCGATGCGCTTGAGCAGGTTGACGGCGATGAAGGTCTTGCCCGAACCGGTGGCGAGGGAGAGCAGGGCCCTCCTGGGCCGACCTTCTCGCTCGCAGCGCGCCACCTTCTCGAGAACCGCGCGGATGGCGGCGTCCTGGTAGTAGCGGCGGTTGCCCTCGCCGTTGTGGTAGCGCTGCAGGAGCGGCGCGGCGGCCGGGTCGGTCAGCGCGAAGCCCATCCCCTGCTCGTAGCGCGCCTGCAGGTCTTGCGGCGTCGGGAACGCGCTGAGCTTTCGAGGCGCATGCGTCACCCCGGTGAAGCGGTCGTACTCGACGAACTGGTGGCCGTTGCTGGCAAAGACGAACTGTACGTTGAGCCGCTTGGAGGCGGCGTAGAGCTTGGCTTGTTCGAGCCCGTGGCCGGGCGGCTTGCTCTCCGGCTTTGCCTCGATCAGCGCGACGGCAACAGGCTGGTCGTCGGGTGCGGGTTTGATCCGCAGTGTGTAGTCGATGCGGCCCTGGGCCTGCTTGAACGGCCGGCCGTCGATGATCTCGATGGCGCCGGCCGTCTCCTCGCGGCGGATCAGGTCTTCGGTCCAGCCCCTCGCGTGGATGGCCGGGTCGATGAGCTTGGCGCG
>PLTW01000133.1:0-20743 GCA_003164655.1 Actinomycetota bacterium | reverse complement strand
CTCCTGCGCGGCAAGGTCGGCGACGGCGACCTGATTCTTGCCGGCGTGCTTGGCGGCGTAGAGAGCGTCGTCGGCGACCTTCACGAGGCCGCCCGCGTCGCCGGCGTGGTCGGGGAAGGCGGCGACCCCCACGCTCACCGTCACATGCTCGAGCGGCGATCCCTTGTCGGTGAGGACCGTCGCCTGCTCGATGTCGCGACGCAGGCGCTCGCCGACCTTGGCCGCTCCGCCCGCGTGACCGGGCGCGGCCGGCGAGTCGTGGCGATCTGCGCCCGGAGCAGCGTCGCCCGCCCGGCGTGACCCAACCGGCCCGGCGACCGGCGCAGCGCCCCCGCCGCCGCCCGACAGCGTCGCCCTCATGCGCTCGCCTACGGCGTGGGCGGCATCGACCGGCGTGTTGGGCAGGATGACGGCGAACTCCTCGCCGCCGTAGCGGGCGGCCACGTCGACGTCGCGCCGCAGTCCGGTCGTGAGCAGGCGCCCGACGGCGCGCAGCACGTCGTCGCCGGCCACGTGGCCGTAGGTATCGTTGAACTGCTTGAAGTCGTCGATGTCGACCATGAGCAGGGAGACCGGCGTGTTGTAGCGCCAGGAGCGCGCCACCTCGGCCCTCAGGCGCTCGTGGAACTCGCGGTGGTTGTAGAGTCCGGTGAGCCCGTCGGTGATGGCCTGGCGCTCGATCCGCTCGTAAAGACGGGCGTTCTCGACCGCCACCGCCGTCTGGTTGGCGAGGATCTGGGCGACCTCGATCTCGTCGTCGCTGAACGGCCGGTCGAGCCGGCCCGAGAGATCGACAAAGCCCGAGGGCTCGCCCTTGAGGAGCAGCGGGATCACAAGCCGCGTCCGTCCCCTGGCCGGTTCGGCCTGCACCGGGCGCTTCTGCTCGAGAGCCTCCGTCACGATGGCGTCGGTCCTGGCGAGCCGGCGGGTCGAAGTCGAGCGACGCTCGCCTTCGGCAGCGAAGGTCTCAAAGCCGCCGTCGTCGTCGCGCAGGTGCACACCGACCGTGCAGTCGATACCGCTCAACAGGTTGCTGATCTCGGCCTTCATGCCGTCGATGGTCTGCTGGGCCGACAGTGAGGCGGTCATCGCGCGGCTCGACTCGAGCAGCGCCAGCAGGCGCGCGTTCTGGGCTTCCTGACGCCGGTACAGGCGGGCATTCTGCAGAGCGATCGAGGCCTGTTCGCCAATGCCCGCCGCCAGAGCGAGCTCGTCGGCCGAGTAGTGGCGTTCGGCCTCGGTCTCGATGAACATGAGGATGCCGAGCGCCTCGTCTTTGTAGAAGAGCGGCACGTTCAGCGCGGTGAACTCGCCCCAGTGCGCCATGTCGGCGCGCGTGTGCTTGTCGACGCTGCGGTCCGCGAGCTGCTCGATCACCGGCGCCCGGCTGTCGAGGATGCGCCGGTCGCCCGGCATCTGCCCCAGCGACCGGGGCACGCCGAGCTCGGCGTACCCGGGAGTCGGCGAAGCCTCGGAGTAGGCGCGCGCGGTGAGCGTGTCGCGGGCCCGGTCGTATTCGTAGAGAAGGCAGCGCGGTGAGCCCAGGGCCGCCGCGCCGGTGTGGGTCACGGTGTCGATCACCTCTTCGAGGACGAGGCTCGAAGTAAGCGCCCGGTTGGCGTTGAGCAACGCCTCGAGGCGCCGCTGCGTGGCGTCGACCTGGCCGAACAGACGAGCGTTGATGATGGCGATGGCGGCCTGCTCGCCGAGCCCCTGGGCGAGCTGCAGCTCGGTCTCGGTGACCAGGCGCTCGTCGCGCATGTCGTACAGACGCAGGATGCCGACTCGTGTGTCGCCATACCGCAGCGGTACGCTCAGCACGGTTTTCTCGCCATAGATCGCCATGCTCCTGGCGCGGTCGGGCGCGAGTCCGACGTCGCCCGAGTGCTCGACCGTGGGCCGGTCGCTCAAGACGATCGCCCGCTCCCCCGGGTAGACGTCGAACTGATACGCCGTGCCGAGCTCGTCGTGGGGCACGTCGGCCGGCTCGCGCTCGTAGAGCGCCCGGTAGATGATCGCCTCGGCCGTGGGCTCGTATTCGTAGACGACCGCCTGGGTCATGGCGAGCGCGATCGCGGCCTCGCGCGCCACCCGGTCGAGGACCTCGTCCAGATCGACCGTCGAGGTGATCGCCCGGCTGGACTCGATGAGCGATGCCATGAACCTCGTCTGCTCCTCCTGGCGGCGGAACATCTTGGCGTTGTGGATGGCGATCGCCGCGACCACGCAGAGCTCTTCGAACAGCTCGTGTTCGTCGCCGGTGAAGTGGCGCACGTGCCGCGTCTCCCCGACGCCGAGCGTGCCGATGACCTGGTCGCCGAACACCAGGGGCGCGTCGAGCGTGGCCTTCTGGCCCCACTTTTCGTAGGCCGCGCGCTCCTCGGGGGCGAGCTCGGGGTCGTCGATGTGACACTCGACGGCCCGCCGCCCCTCGAGCAGACGGCGAAACTCGGGGCGTTCGTCGAGCCGGGTGACGGTGCCGACGTAGGCCAGATCGTCGTCGGTCACGCCGCCGCGGCACCAGTATGCCTCGTAGATCAGCGCGTCGCGCTCGCTGGAGTAGTTCCAGATGTCGACCCACCAGACGTCCATGATCTCGCCGATGCGCCGCGCGACCGTCGACAGGACGTCTTCGAGAACGAGGCTCGAAGCGAGGGTCGCGGCCAGCTCGAGCACCGCGCGCTCGCGCGGCACGCCGGTCATGGGGCTCGCCCCACGCGCCTCGTTCTGCGGCCCCACGGCCCCGCTGCCTGTCGTCTCACCCACATCGTTCGCCTCGCGACACGCCGCCGGACCCTGCCTGAGGGCGGCCGCGCCGGAGGGCGCCTCCGGTCAGCGTATCGGTCGGCGGCGGGCCGCCCTCGACCAGTTGCCAGGCGCCGCTAGACACATGTCCTACCGTTCGTTGGCCGCGGCGGCGCGGCGGCGGCGCGGCCGCCGCGGCCGAAACCGCTCGCGTACGCAGTCGAGCGCGCACAGCAGGGCGGCGAGCTGGAGCTGAGCGGCCCGCCGCAGGGGCACGGGCTCGACCGCCGCCTCGGCGGCGAGCAGTGGCAGGCGCTCGCGCGCGCGCTGCTCGGCTTCGTCGGCGTAGGCGGCCAGGACCGGGTCGGCCGCGGCGACGGGATCGGCCCGGACCATGGCGGCGAACTGACCCAGAGGACGCAGCGCGCCCAGCTCTCGCAGCTGGACGGAGTCGACGAGCTCGGCGACCGTGGCCTCGGTGGCCATCGTCGGATCGCCGCCGAGACGCGCGCGCTCGGCCTTCAGGTCGGTCTTGGCGGCGATCAGGTACGAACGCGCGGCGCGCAGCCACGGCGACTCGGCAACGAGGCGCGCGGCGACCTCGGGAAAGCGCGCCTTCAGCCAGTCGACATGCTCCTGCTCGCGTTCGATGCCGGCCAGCCGGGCGGCGTGGCGGGTGACACCCGAGCCGCCGCGGTCGGCGATCATGGGGGTGCTGAACAGCGGCGCCTCAGCGATCAGGCTGAACGCGTCCCAGGCGGTGGCCGCGTAGTCGGCGGAGCTCGTGCCCGACTCGAGCACGGCCGCGGCGTCGATGCCGCAGCCCGCCAGGTAGTCGTACTCGGCGCTCAGGCCGAACTGCCGATAGACGGCCTCACCGAGCCGCTCGACGTAGGGTGCCTCGGGCTCGCCCAGATGGCGCGGCAGACCGGCGGCGTCGATCGTGGCCAACAGGTCGGAGCGCAGCGTCTCGTCGTCGTCGGACAGATAGAAGTGGGCGCCGCAGAAGCTCGAGCTGTGCAGCGCCATGAAGCAGTCCGTGGGCTCACGATCGACCACGCTCATGATCGCGGCCGTCTCGGGCAGCGGCCGCGTGAAGGCATAGCGCTTGCAGGAGACCGGGAACGACCACTCGGGATCGTCGCCGGCGGCCGGCCGATAGGCCGACAGCACGTAGGTCGCCAGATCGGCCGGCCGGCCGAACCAGGGCTCGTTCAGCCGGGCGCCGTCGGGGTCGCCTACGCGGACGATCGAGAAGCGAAACCCGAGACGCTCGCTCAGATCGGTCGACAGAAGCACCGCGATCAGATGCGCAAGGACGAGCTCGCCGATGCCCTCGTCGGGGTGCGGCAGGCCCAAAAGGACGGCTCGCAGCGGGCCGTCGCCCACCTCGAGGCAGCGCAGCGGGTGGCCCGCCCGCGAGACGCCGCAGGGCCGGGCAGTGACCCTGGCGTCGGCCGCGAGCAGGCGGTCGGTCGCGGCCTCGATCTGGTCGACGCCCGGCAGGCCGGCGGCCGCGGGCAGGCTCGACACGATGTCGTCGTAGCAGGGAAAGTTCGCCAAGATGACCGCTACTCTACCGAGCCGAACGGCAAAGCTAAAGTTTGGCGCCGGCTCTGTCGATAAGGCACATACCCCCTTCAAGACGGGCCCGGGTCCTGCAAGGCGTCTCACAGCAGAGGCGGCGCGCAGCGCCCGGGCCCGATCCATATCGGGAAGCCCGCCCCGGCAGTGACGCGCCCGGGGGATTCTGGTAGATTGTGCCCGCCATGAGGAGACGTTCGTGATCTACTCAGTCGTCCCGCCCGAGCTCGGCGAAGAGGTGTGGGCCCGCCTTGTCGAGCGCTACAAGGACAACCCGAACATCACCGTCATCATGGACCGCCGCAAAGGCGAGCGCCGCACCGACAGATCCGGCGGCGCTGGTCGCGAGATCCGCGATCGGCGGCGGCGGCGCCTGCCGGGCTCGTTCGACGTCTGACACCTCCGACACGACGCCCCCCGAGGTGAGCTCCGCCGCCATCCGGGTGTCCGACACCCCCGTCGAGCTGTCGTCGCTCATGCAGCCCGCCGACGCCAACTTCATGGGCGTCATTCACGGCGGCGTCATCCTCAAGCTCATCGACGAAGCCGCCGGCACCTGCGCATATCGGTTCGCTCGCACGCGCGTGGTCACCGCCTCGATCGACCGCACCTCGTTCCACTACCCCGTGCAGATCGGCAACCTCGTCGTGTGCAAGGCGACCGTCAACTGGGCCGGTCGCAGCTCGATGGAGATCGGCCTGCGTGTCGAGGCCGAAGACCTGGCCACCGGCGCCTGGCTGCACACCAACTCCGCCTACATGGTGTTCGTGGCCCTGGGCGACGACGGCCGCCCTACGCCGGTTCCCCAGCTCCTGGTCGAGACCGCCGTCGAACGGCGGCGCTGGGAGGCGGCCGAAGGCCGCCGCCGCGTGCGCCTCGACGAGCGCGCCCACCGGCACGAAAGCTAAGCAACCGGCGCCGGCGCCGGGGCGACCCCCTCGACCCGCAACAGTTCCTCGAGCGCCGACTGAGCGATGTCGAGCTGCTCGCCGCTCGGTTCACGGGTCGTGAGCAGGCGCTGGATCGTCAAGCCGGGGGCGCGCAGCAGGTCGGCCAGCGGATGGCCGTGGTGGCGCGCCATCCACGAGAACAGCTCGAACGCCGAACCGAGCGAGACGAGGCCCACGACCAGGGTCGGCAGCGGCTCGTTGTCGCGCCGTGCGGCGCGCAGCACAAGGCCGCCGGCCAGGTTGGTCAGCAGCAGCGGGCCGATCAGGTTGGTGCCGCAACGGTCGTGCTCCTTGGCGGCCGTCGCAGGGTCACCGCCGGTCTCGTAAGCAGCAACGCTCTTGTGCTCGGCGCCGTGGTACCGCGACAGCTCGGACAGGCGCACCGCCAGCAGCGCCGGCACGATCGACAGCGCCGACACGACCAGCTCGCGGGCCAGCGGCGCCGTCTTCATCGTCTTGCGCAGCACGACGGTGGCCGTGGCGCTCGCCAGGGCGGCCGCCAGCAGCACCGGATCTTCCTGGGGGAGCACCGGCCTGCCCAGCTCGCGGCGCATGGCCGGCAAAGCGGTGGTCGTCTCGATGAGACGGCTGACGCCGCGCACCACCGGCACCCGGTCAAAGACGCCGCGGCCCGGCAGCCGGCTCTTGTGGCCCGAGCGCACCTTGACGCTGCCGTCGGGCAGCCGCACCGCGGCCGCCCAGTTGTCCTGGCTTTGCAGAAGGACCCCATCCCGTAGGGCCATGCCCCCGATGCGCAGATCGGCCACCATGATCCTTTCGTCTCGAGCGGCGGGCCTGCGGCCCGCCGCCGGTTGACACCGTCGCCGCTCACGACGCCGAATGCCGATGCCGTCGAATGTCCGCGACGCCGGATGTCCGCGATGCCACGAAGCGCGGCGCTCGGCGCGCCGCAAGTCTTGTTCCCGGCGCAACGCCATATTACCTGGAGCCGCACCGGGCGTTCGAGCGGCTGTGCTTATCGTTGAACTGGCCTATACTGCAGGCACGCTCCGGCTTGAGCGCTCGCCGGGGCGGGTAACCGCAGGCGACAACAGGAGGTGGCTGATGACAGATTCCGAGGCAGCAAGACGGAAGGCAGTCGTCTTCTGAGCACTTGAGCTCACCCGAAGCGCGGCTGTCTTTCGTTGAGCCGCCCGAGGGGCGGGGCGCCAACCGGCCCCCGCCCCTCGCTTGTCTGTCCACCGGTGCGCCACTCAGCGCCGCTCGCTACGCCGCCGGCGACCTCGCCGCGCCGGCCGCAATACCGGCCCCCGGTCGGCGCGGGCACCCCGACCAGCACCCGGCGCCGTGACCGCCACGATCCGGCTCATAGCGACCGACCTCGACGGCACGCTGCTGCGGCCCGACGGCACCGTCACGCCGCGGGCGCGGGCGGCGCTGCGCGCCGCCCGCGCCCGCGGCCTCGAAATCGTCCCCGTCACCGGCCGCCCGCCGCGCGGCGTGCGCCGGCTCGACCTGGGCGGCTGCGCCACGCTGGCCATCTGCGCCAACGGAGCGCTGCTCTACGACCTCGCCGGCGACCGGCTGCTCGACGAGCGGCCGATCCCCGGCGCCGTGGTCGGGCGGCTGGTCACCGACCTGCGACAGGCGGCCCCCGGCGCCGTGTTTGCCGCCGAGGCCGGCCTGACGTTCTGCCGCGAGCCGGTCTACGCGGCCAACCATCCGCTCGACGAGCGCGAGGGCGTGGTCGAGGACGCGCTGCGCTTCGCGGACCGCGACGTCGCCAAACTGCTCGTCCGGCACCCGAGCATGGCTCAGAAGCTCCTGCTGCCACTCGCCCAGGCGGTGGCCGGCGCCGATGCCGTGGTCACCCGCTCAGGCCTCGAGCTGCTCGAGATATCGGCCGCTGGGGTCACCAAGGCGAGCGCCCTGCGGCGGCTTTGTGACGACCTCGGCATCGGAGCCGCCGAGGTCGTGGCCCTCGGCGACATGGTCAACGACCTGCCGATGCTGCGCTGGGCCGGGCGCGCCGTAGCGGTCGCCAACGCTCATCCCGACGTGCTGGCGGCGGCCGACGAAGTGATCGGCGGCAACGCCGACGAGGGCGTCGCAGCGTACGTGGAGCGGCTGCTGGCGCAGCTGGGGGATATGGCCTGAGGGCGGCTTCGCGAGCCCCGTGTCCAGGAGCGGCTGCGCGGCGCCCGGTAGCTCGGTCGCCGGCGCCGCGCCGCCCGCAGCCCGGTCGCCGGCGCCGCCGACGGGAATCCGTTCCGGAGTCGCTGCTAGACTGAACGCCGCGATGTCCTACCGAGAACGATGCCCCGCGCTTGCCCTGCTCGTCGCCCTGGTCGCCGCCTACGGCGGCTGGATCGTCTGGGTCGTAGCCAACAACCAGGCGCTCGACTACATGGTGTATTTTCTGTCGGGTGCGGCCTACGCGCATGGCGAGAGCCCTTACACTATGGCCAAGCCGTCGTGGCGTGCTCTCGCCGCTGGGCTGCACATCTCCCACTTCGCCTGGCCCTATCGTTACCCCCCCTACACCGCCGCTCTGTTTCGCGTCCTGCAGCCGCTCGGCGTGCAACCGGTGCTGGTCGGCTGGCTCGTGGTCAACGCGGTGGCCCTGATCGTCGCGGCCTGGGTCGTCGCCCAGGCGCTCGGCGGCGGACGCCGGGTGGCCGTCTCGCTGGCTCTGCTGCTCGCCCTGGGACCGGCATTCGACACGCTGATGTTCGGTCAGATCAACGGTCTCCTGCTGCTTGTCCTGGCCCTCGCGTTCTGGTCGCTGCAGCGCTCCCGCGAACGACTGGGCGGAGCGGCGCTGGCGCTCGGGACGGCGATCAAGGTCACGCCCGCCGTCCTGCTCGCCTGGCTGGCCTTCCGCGGACGCTGGCGTGCGGTCGGCGCCGCCGGCGCCGCTCTCGTGCTGCTCTCCCTCGCCGCCCTGCCGTTTGTCGGCCTCCAGGGCTTCGTCGACTACTGGCGCCACGGCCTCGACCTGGCGCGACCCGACCTCGTCATCACGGGAGCGACCAACGTCAGCTTCGTCGGTGCGATGGGCCGGCTCCTGCCCCACCACCTCGACCTGGCACGCACGCTGGGCCGCGCCCTGGCGGCGGCCGTGGTCGTCGTCACCGTCGCCCTGTGCTGCCCGTGGGGCCGCCGCGCGCGCGACGCCCGACTTGTACCCCTCGAGTTCTCGCTGATCGTGGCGGCGCTGCCACTGCTGCCGCCGTTCACCTGGTTTCACCAGCTCGTGACGCTGCTCATCCCGATGGTCGTGGTCTGGACGTGGGTCGGCGAGGGCCAGGGCTGGGCGGCGCCCCCCTGGTTCTCTCGCGCGTCGTTCGTGACGATCTTCGCGGTCGCCGTCTGGGCGGCTTGCGCCCGGCAGCTGTGGTGGGAGCGGCGCGCGGCGCTCGGCGCCGGGCGCCCGCCGCAACGCGTCGCAAAGGCCGGCAGTGTCTGAGGGTCGACGGCCGGCGAACCGCACCGCCGCGCGGCCCGCGTTCGGCCGCGACCTGTGGCTCACGTTCGTGTCGAACCTGCTGTTCGCGCTGGGGCTGGGCCTCTACTACCAGCTTCTGAACGTCTATGCGATCAGGAACCTGGGCGCGCCCCGGTTCATGATCGGCGCGCTGGTCGCCATCCAGCTCGGCATGACGGCGATCGGCTACATCCCCGGCGCCTGGGCGGCCGACCACGTGCGTCTCAAACCGATCATCGTCGCCGTCTGGTGGATCACCGTGCCTACGGCCCTCAGCTTCGCTCTCGCGCCGAGCTGGCCGTGGCTGATACCGGGCTACCTGCTGACCGGCCTGTACATGGCCAACAACCCGGCCCTCAAGGTGTACATCATGCTCAAGTCCGAGCCGGCCAGGATGGCGCGCAACATCTCGTATGTCTTCGCCAGCTTTCCCCTGGGGATGGCGCTCGGGCCGCTGGCCGGCGGCTGGCTGGCCGGCCGCTACGGCATGCGCCTGGTGTTCGTCGTGGCGATCGGCTTCTACGTCGCGTCGTCGATCGTCATCAGCCTGATAAAGGACACGCCGTATCACGCCGCCGGCCAGCCCTGGAAGCTCGCCGACCTGCTCGCCACCAGGGTCTTCCGGCGCAACTTCATCTTCTTCTTCGGCGGCTTTTTCATGGTGTACCTGGCGCAGCCGTTCGTGCAGCCGTACCTTTCGCAGGTCCACCATCTCGGCTACACGTCGCTCGGCATCCTGGCCGGCATCGGCGCCCTGGGCGGCAGCGCGATCACCTTCGTCGCCGGCCGGACCACCGACGTGTATGGCCACCGCCAGGGCATCGGCCTGACGATCGGCTGCCTGCTGCTCGGCGCGGTCCTGCTGCTGGCCGGCTGGGGACCGCCGGTCTGGGCCCTGGCCGTGTTCTTCTACGGCGCGTTCGACTCGTTCCGCTTTGTCGCGGCGGGGATCGTGAGCAGCTCGTTCGGCTCGGTGCCGCCGGTCTGGGGTTACGCGGTCTTCGACGCGGGCATGGGCCTGCCGATGGCGGGCGGCGCTTTGTTCGGCGGAGCGCTCTATCGCGAGGCCTTCGGCCTGCCGTTCGTCGTAGTGATCTGCCTGGGCGTCGTTCTGCTGCTGGTGCTGGCATTCGCCGGACGCGGGCGATCGGCGAAGGCCGGCGGCGGGGGCGCGGCACGGTCCGTCCCGTCGGCCCTGCCATCCACGCCGGCCGCCCTGCCGTCGTCGCCGTCTGCTACGCTAGAGGCGACCAAGGAGAGAACATGACCGACAACACCGCCACCGGCGGCCCCCCGCAGAAGATCCTCATCACGCAGCTTCCCGAAGGCCGCATGGTGACCACGTATTTCGTCGCTCTCGACAAAGAGGCGGCCACCGACCGCAACGGCAAGTCGTTCCTGCGTCTCAAGCTGCGCGACGCTTCGGGCGAGGTCAAGGCCATCCATTTCGACCCCGACGAGGCGATCGTCGAGAGCCTCGCCAGCGGCGACGTCGTCCAGGTGAGCGGCACTTACTCGGTCCACGAGAAGTTCGGCCAGCAGTTCCAGGTCAAGACGCTGCGCATCATGGCGCCGGGAGAGTACGACATCGGCACGCTCGTGCCCGTGTCGCCCGTACCTTTCGACGAGCTCGTGCGCCGCTCGGCCGCCCTGGTCGCCTCGGTGCGCAGCCCGGCGCTGCACGACCTGCTCGAACGGGCCCTCGACACATCGGCCGAACCGGGCGCCACCTTCGCCATCGTGCCGGCGGCCGTGCGCAACCACCACGCCTACCGTCACGGGCTTCTCGAGCACTCCCTGATCGTCGCCGAGGTGGCCGGCGCGGTCGCGGAGCGCTTCGACACCGTCAATCGCGACCTCACCGTGGCCGGTGCGCTGCTGCACGACATCGGCAAGGTGCATTCGTACTCGGCCGACCCCATGGCTCCGGGCTTCACCGACGCCGGCCGCTTGCACGGCGAGATCGTCATCGGCCACGACATGGTGCGCGGTCTGATCGACGAGATCCCGGGGTTTCCGGCCGAGATGGCGGTGCAGCTCCGCCACATCGTCATCTCTCACCACGGCGAGCGCGAGAAGGGCAGCCCGGTCGTGCCGGCCACCCGCGAAGCGGTCATCGTCCACTTCTGTGACGACATGACCGCGCGCCTCGCGGCGATCGACGAGATCGCCGGGCGCACCGCCGCGGACGCGCGCTGGTCGAGCTGGGTGAACATGCTCGACGGTCTTTCGTACCTGGCCACGGCGACCGATGGCGTACCGTCCGCCGCGACCGATGGCGTACCGTCCGGCGCGACCGGCGCCGACGACGAGCCGGTCCCGGGCGACGAGCCGTCCGGCGGCGAGCCAACGGACGGTGAAGGCGCGGACGCGCCGACCGGCGCGGCGCTCTTCTAGACTGCCGTGATCGTCAGGATCGTCTTCGTGGTGGTCGCGGGGCTCCTGGCCTGGCGGCTGTGGATCTCATACTCGCGCACGCGCCGCAGGTAGCGAGCTTCGGCCGGAGGCCGAACCCCAGGTAGCGCTCGGGTCAGCCATCGCGCTCGCCGCCGGGCCGCGACACAGGGCGCGGCTGAGTCAGCGCCACCGGATCCAGCCGCTCGGCCAGCTCGTCGGCGCTCATGATCCCGCGCTCGAGCACCACGTCGGGCACCGACTTGCCCGTCCTTCCGGCCTCCTTGGCCACGTCGGCCGCAGCCTCGTAGCCGATCACGGGGTTGAGGGCGGTCGCTAGCCCGAGGCTGCGCTCGCCCCAGCGGCGGCAGTTGTCCTCGTCGGCTGCGATGCCGCGCACGCAGCGCTCAGTGAAGGCCAACACGGCGGCGCTCAGCACCTGCAGCGCGAAGAGCAGCTCAAAGGCGACGAGCGGCGTCATGACGTTGATCTCGAGCTGCCCGGCCTGGGCGGCGAGCGCCACGGCGGCGTCGGCGCCCACGACGTGAAAACAGACCATGTCGAGCATCTCCGCCATCACCGGGTTGACCTTGCCGGGCATGATCGACGAGCCCGGCTGCACGGCCGGCAGCGTGATCTCCGCGAGCCCTGTGCGCGGCCCGCTCGACAGCAGCCGCAGGTCGTTGGCGAGCTGGATGAGGCTCAGCGCCGCGCCCCGCAAGGCGCCCGAGAAGGCGACGAAGTCGTCGAGGCTCTGGGTCGCCTGCACGAGGTCGGCGGCGGCCCGCAGGGGCACGCCGGCCAGCTCCGCCAGGCGGGCGACCATCAGACCGGCGTACCGCGGGTCGGTGTTGAGCCCCGTGCCGGCCGCCGTCCCGCCGATGTGCAGGGCCCGGATCTGATCGAGAGCGTCCGCGACCCGCTCGCGCGCCTTGCGCACCGTCACGCCGTAAGCGGCGAACTCCTGACCCAGGCGGATGGGCACGGCGTCCTGCAGGTGCGTCCGGGCGCTCTTCAGAACGTGGTCGAACTCGGCGCCCTTGGCTTCGAGGGTCTTCTGCAGCACGAGCAGCGCCTCTACGAGCGCGCCGGCCGGCCGCTGCAGGGCGAGGCGGATCGCCGTGGGGACGGCGTCGTTCGACGACTGGCCCTGGTTTACGTCGTCGTTGGGATGGACCGGCTCGTAGACGCCGCGCGGCCCTCCGCCGAGCAGTTCGTTGGCGCGGTTGGCGAGCACCTCGTTGGCGTTCATGTTGTGCGAGGTGCCGGCGCCGGCCTGGAACGGGTCGACCCGGAACTGGTCGCGGTGGGCGCCGCCCAGAACTTCGTCGGCGGCGCGCACGATCGCCGCGGCCTTGTCGGCGGGCAGCAGCCCCAGCTCGCGGTTGACCAGCGCGGCGGCCTTCTTGACGAGCACGATGCCGTCGACGAGCTCCGGCCGGGGTGGCAGCCCCGAGATGGGAAAGTTCTCGATGGCGCGCTGGGTCTGAATGCCGTACAGGGCCTCCGTCGGTACGTCCATCTCGCCCAGCGAATCGTGCTCGCGCCGCATGTCATGCCTCCTTTGAGCGCGCCGGCCGGCGCCGCCGCCGTCACGGCCGCCCCACGGCGCCCCAGATCTCGCGGGCCGCCGCAAGCACCTCGGCGGCGTGCCCCCTGGCCTGGACCTTGGGGTAGACCTTGCGCAGCTTACCGTCTGTATCTATCAGAAACGTCGTCCGCTTGGCCACGCCCACCATGGGGCGCGCCACTCCGAAGGCCTGCGCGACCACGTAGTCCGTGTCGCAGAGCAGGGGGAACGCAAGGTCGTAGCGCTGCGCGAACTTCGCGTTTGCCTTGACGCCATCCACGCTGGCCCCGATCACCTGCACGTCGAGCGCCTTGAACTCGTCGAGGAGGCCGTTGAACTCAACGGCTTCGACGGTTCAGCCGGGCGTGCTTGCCTTGGGATAGAAGTAGAGCACCGTCCTTGCGGCCGGTACGCCGATGTCGAACGAGCGCCCGTCGTAGGAGGTCCCGGTCACGGCCGGCGCATTGTCGCCCTCTCTGAGCATTGCCCCTCCCCAGTCGCGCCGCGTTCGCACCCGCGGACCCTTCCTGTCATGGGCCTTCGTACCCCGCTGCCCGATTGCCAACCCGTGCGGCCGCCCGCAACGGGCGCGCCGGCCCGGCAGCCCAGGAGCTCCCGGCGATCTCCGCCCGCGGCACGCGACTGCCGGCGCTCGCCGTGCGCAGCGGCCACCGTCGTTGGCCATGGCGTAGACTGCGTGTATGGGCATGCGCGTGCGCATCGACTACGACAAGTGCACCGGCGCTGCCGCCTGCGAGGCGGTCTGCCCCGAGGTGTTTGTCATTCGCGAGTCCGACGGTCTCGCCGACGTCCTCGAGCCCGAACCGCACCCCACTCTTTGGGAGTGCGTGCGACGGGCCGAGGAAGCCTGTCCCGAAGACGCGATCGTCATCGAGGAAGACCCGGTCTAGCCCCCGAGCCTGGCCGCGACGCCGTGGCGCTTCTCGGCATCGCCCCGATCTTCGGCGTTCCTCGGCAACGCCGGCGAGGTTCGGCGCCGCCCGTCGACCTGCCGGTCAGGTACTGACCGGCAGGATCTCGACCGGCAGCGGACAGAGCTCGGCCAGACGCTCGGCATCGGCGAGCGACCCCACGATGGTGCCGTAGTGCATGGGGATCACCACCCCGGCGCGCAGCTTCCCGCAGGCGCGCGCCGCCTCGTCGGCGGTCATGACATACGTGCCGCTGACGGGGATCATGGCCACGTCGACGTCGATCTCGCTCATCTCGTCGATCACATCGGTGTCGCCGGCGTGATAGTAGGTCATACCGTCGAGCTCCACCACATAGCCAACCTTGGCGTCGCTCCGCGGGTGGAACACGACGCCGGGTTCGCGAAACTTGTCGGTGTTGTAGGCCGGCACGGCGCGGATCGTCACGCCGGCGACCGTCAGCACGTCGCCCGGCGCCACGGTGCGCGTGTCGCCCGCGACCTGCCCCGTGACTTCGGCCGGGCCCACAAGCACGGTCGACGGCCGAGACACCCGGGCGATGTCGTCCGGGTCGAAGTGGTCGGAGTGCTCATGGGTGACAAGGACGATGTCGGCCGGCGGCGCGCCGGCGGCGATGTGCCAGGGGTCGATGTAGACGGTCTTCGAGCCGCTGATGCGAAACGAGTCGTGCCCGAGCCAGGCGATGTTGTCGACCATGCCTTCTCCCCTTTTTTGTCTGGGCGACGGAGGCGGACCCGCCGCCACTTCGGTCCGCCCCACGGCGGCCGCCGAAGAAACGAGCACGGGCGGGGGCGGCAGCGGAGGCCGCCTTGACGTCGGTGGCCTGCGGACCCTTGCGGCCCTCGCTCAGTTCGAACTCGACCCGCTGGTTCTCGTCGAGTCCGGCCGTGCCGGGAGCGAGACCGGTGACGTGCACGAAGATGTCGCCACCTTCATCCTGTGTGATGAACCCGTAGCCCTTCTGCGTCGAGAACCACTTGACTGTACCTTGAGGCACCTGTTCCTCCTAAGTTCTGGAGCGTGCCCGCATGCCGACACGTGCGAGGGCTACGGTTGCGCTCGGCCGGGTGCGGCGCAGCTGTGCGTCCGGCCATTGCTATCCCTGGATGCGCCACACGTTAGTGTACGCAGAGACTCCGCCGATTGAAACCCGGCGGGCCCGTTGACGTCGGTAACGGCGCGGGGGTGACCAGGCCGGGCGGCGGGCCGCCGCCGAGTGTCGGCGGCGTCGGCGGCCCTAGCCGGCCGGGGCAGGCCCCACGCGCGCGACCGCAAAAACGGCTACGCGCGCCGTGAGGTTGGGCCGGCGCAGGCCGCGAGCGGGCCGGTCGAGGCGGTTCAGGTAGGCCTCGCGCTCGATGCGCAGTCCTTCGCGGCGGCACAGGTCGCGAAAGTCGTTCACCGTGCACAGGTGAATGTTGGGCGTCTCGTACCACTGGTAGGGCAGATCGCCCGATACGGGCATGCGCCCCTGCACGAACAACTGGCCGCGCACCGACCAGTGAGCGAAGTTCGGAAAGCTCACGATGGCCAGCCGGCCGACGCGGGCCATCTCGCGCACCAGCATGCGGGGCCGGCGCAGCTGCTGCAGGCTGAAGCTCAGGATGACGACGTCGATCGAGCCGTCGAGATAGTCGGCGAGGCCCTCGTCGAGGTCGCCGTGGAAGACCGAAAGGCCCTTGCCCACGCAGGCCTCGACGGCGGCGGGGTCGACATCGACGCCGCTGCCGCGCACATGCTTGTCGCGCACGAGCTCGGCGAGCAGCTCGCCATCGCCGCAGCCGAGGTCGAGCACAGTGGCCCCATCGGGGACCATCTCCACGATCAACCGGTAGTCGAAGCGGTCCATGATCGTCTCTCCCGAGCTGCCCCGCCCGAGTCCCTAGACCGAGCCGCCGGCCGCGGCGCGCGGCGTGAAGGTGGCGGCGCTGCTGGCCAGAAAGCTCGAGATGACGCCCTCCATCTTGAAGCGCTCCAACAGGAACGAGTCGTGGCCAAAGTCGGACTGCACCTCGTAGTAGCTCACGTGCTTGTGGGTCGCGCGCAGCGCGCTCACGATCTGCTTGAGCTGGTACGGCGGGTGCAGCCCGTCACTCGAAAACGACATGACCAGGAACCGCGCCTGCGTGTGACGCAGCGCCTCGGCGAGGCTGGCCTTGCCGCGGGCGAGGTCGAAGTAGTCGATCGCCCGCGTGATGTACAGGTAACTGTTGGCGTCAAAGCGATCGGTGAAAGCCATGCCCTGATAGTGCAGGTAGCTTTCTACCTCGAAGTCGGCCGAGAACGTGAACGAGTAGTCGTGCAGCTCCTGCAGCCGGCGACCGAACTTCTCGCGCATGGCGACGTCGGACAGGTAGGTGATGTGTCCGATCATGCGCGCCACCGATAGGCCGCGGCGCGGCAGCTTGTGCCCGTAGTAGTACCCGCCGCGCCAGTGCGGGTCGGCCATGATCGCCTGGCGGCCGACCTCGTTGAAGGCGATCGCCTGGGCCGACTGCTGGGCGGCCGTGGCGATGGCGATCACGCCGTGCGTGCGCTGCGGATAGGCGACGGCGAACTGCAGCGCCGCCATGCCGCCCATCGAGCCGCCGATCGTCGCCAGCAGCTTGGGAATGCCGAGCTCGTCGAGCAGCAGCGCCTGCACGTCGACGATGTCGGCGATGGTGATGATGGGAAAGCTCGTGCCGAACTGGGCGCCGGTGGCCGGGTCGATGCTCGCCGGCCCGGTCGTGCCGTTGCAGCCGCCGAGCACGTTGGCGCAGATCACGAAGTAGCGCTCGGTGTCGAGCGCTTTGCCGGGCCCGACCAGCATGTCCCACCAGCCCAGGCGCTTGTCGTCGGGTTTGTGGCGGCCGGCGACGTGAGCGTCGCCCGAGAGTGCGTGAAAGACCAGGACGGCGTTGTCGCGGCGCTCGCTCAACTCGCCGTAGGTCTCGTAGGCCACGGTGATGGGTCCGAGCGACTGGCCGCCTTCGAGGGCCAGGGTGTGCGGCGGGGCCGCGACCGTGACATGGCGCGCCTGGACGAGGCCGGCGGAGCCGGCCTCGGGATCGGCGACGATCGGCACGTCGCCTATCTGCGACGTGCCCGCCGTCGCCGCACTGCTGCTGTCGCGGCGGTTCGGATCCATCAGCGAACGATTCTACGCGCTCGAGGCGGGGGGACGCCAAACGGCGCACCCCCGCCTCGCTTGAGTCGCGCGGACGCTCTAGGCTCGCGCCAACGCCTGATCGATGTCGGCGATGATGTCGTCGATCGACTCGACGCCGACGGACAGGCGCACGAAGTCGTCGGTGACACCGGTCGCCAGCAGCTCGTCGGGCTCGAGCTGAGAGTGGGTCGTCGTGGCCGGGTGGATCACCAGCGACTTCGCGTCGCCGATGTTGGCGAGGTGCGAGAACAGCTCGGTGCTCTCGACAAACCGCCGGCCGGCTTCGCGGCCGCCCTTGATGCCGAAGCCCACGATGGCCCCATAGAGGTCGCGGTAGTGATACTTGCGGGCGACGTCGTGAGCCGGGTGTGAAGGCAAGCCGGGGAAGACTACCCAGTCGACCCGCGAGTGCCGCTCGAGGTACTCGGCCACGGCCAGCGCGTTCGTGCTGTGGCGCTCCATGCGCAGCGACAGCGTCTCGAGCCCCTGCAGGAACAGGAAGGCGTTGAAGGGCGACAGCGCCGCGCCGATGTCGCGCAAGAGGCTGACCCGCAGCTTGGTGATGTAGGTGATCGGCCCCAGGGCCTCGTAGAACTTGAGGCCGTGGTAGCTGGCGTCCGGCTCGACCAGGCCGGGGAACTTGTCGTTGGCCGACCAGTCGAACTTGCCCGAGTCGACGACCACGCCGCCGATCGAGGTGCCGTGCCCGCCGATGAACTTGGTCGCCGAGTGCACGACGATGTCGGCGCCGTGGTCGATCGGCTTCATCAGATACGGCGTCGGCATGGTGTTGTCGACGATCAGTGGAATGCCTGCCTCGTGGGCGATCGCCGCCACGGCGTCGATGTCGAGCGTGTCGAGCTTGGGATTGCCGACCGTCTCGGCGTAGAGCAGCTTGGTGTTCGGCTTGAGGGCCCGGCGAAAGTTCTCGGGATCGGCCGGGTCGACAAGGTCGATCTCGAGGCCAAAGCGCGGCAGGGTGTGGACGAACAGGTTGTAGGTGCCGCCGTAGAGGCTGTTGGCGCTGACCACGTGGTCGCCGGCCCCGGCGATGTTCAAGATCGAGAACGTGACGGCCGCCGAGCCCGAGGCGAAGGCCAGCCCGCCGACGCCGCCCTCGAGCGCCGCAATGCGCTTCTCGAAGACGTCGTTGGTGGGGTTCATGATGCGCGTGTAGATGTTGCCGAACTCCTTGAGGCCAAAGAGGTTGGCGGCGTGGTCGGCGTCGTTGAACACATACGACGTCGTCTGGTAGATCGGCACGGCGCGGGCGTTGGTCGCGGGGTCGACCGTCTGGCCGCCGTGCAGGGCGATCGTCTCGAAACCGGGGGTCTTCTGCTGCGGGTCGGTCATCGTCACTCCAGGGGGATAGTGGTGCCTTTTTGGCTTTCAGATCGCGTACATTTGAGTCGACCGGGCGCGCTCCGCGGCGGCGCCGATGGTGGCACCGGCCAGGACCTCACGGACCGCTTCACGGACGTCGTGCCACACGGGCTCTACGAGGGCGTCGGCCTGACCGGCGCCGGGCGTTCGCTCGGGGTTGGCGAACGGCCCGTCGACCAGCTCGCGCACCTGCGCGAAGCTGACGGCGTTGGGCGGCCGGGCGAGCACGTAACCGCCGTTCTTGCCGCGCGTGCTCGTCACCAGCCCGCCCTGGCGAAGGTCGTGCATGACCTGCTCCAGGTATTTCACGGGGATGTTGCCGAACGCCGCGATGTCGCGGGACTGGACGGGCGCGCCGCCATACGACAAGGCGAGACGAACGAGCGCCTTGATCGCGTAGCGACATCGGGTCGAGATGTGCACAGTGTAATCTCCCTATTTCCTACAGGAGTAGCGTACTTTACCCCACGAGACAAGGGACGTCAAGCAGTGGCCGGCAGCAGTGGGACAGAGTCGCGGGTCGGCGGAACGCGGGCCTGGGGCTCATGGCCCGCGGGTGTCATAATCACCGGACGCAGCGATTGTCGGGAAGGAACGATGAACGACAGCCCCAACCCCCGCGTCGGCGAGATCCTCGAACGCGAGCTGCCGGGTCTGCAGCGCGACGTGCCGGTCGGGCCGCACTGCGCCTACCGGGTGGGCGGACCGGCCGAGTACCTGTACACGGCGTCGCGGACCGAGGCCCTGCGGCACGCGGTCGTCATGGGCCGCGAGCTCGATCTGCCGGTCACGGTCCTGGGCCAGGCGACCAACGTTCTGGTCAGCGATCGCGGCATCCGGGGTCTTGTCGTGCTGGCCCGCAATGGCGACACAAGCCTCGACGGCGAGCTCCTGACCGCCGGCGCCGGCGCGGTGCTGCCCAACGTCGTCCTCGACCTTGCGCAGCGCGGCCTGGCCGGCCTGGAGTTCGCCGGCAACATCCCGGGGTCGGTGGGCGGCGCCGTGGTCGGCAACGCCGGCGCCTACGGACGCGCAGTCGGCGACGCCCTCGTGCGCGCCCGCGTGCTGGCCGACCGCGACGAGTACCTCGCGGGGCCCGCCGATCTCGCACTCGGCTACCGCACGAGCGGCCTCAAGGGCAATCCTCGCGGGGTGGTCCTCGAGGCCACCTTCGCGCTTTGCGCCGGGCAGCGCAACACGCTGCTCGACGAGATCGCCCGTGACGCCGAGCTGCGGCGCGGCAAGCACCCGCTCGAGTACGCCTCGTGCGGCAGCTACTTCAAGAACCCGTCGCGCGAGCTGCCCGCCGCCAAACTCATCGACGAGCTGGGTCTCAAGGGATTCCGCTTCGGCAAGGCCGAGGTCAGCCGTGACCACGCCAACTTCATCGTCGCCCATCCGGGCGCGGGCGCCGACGACATCCGGCGCGTCGCCGGCGAGGTACGCCGTCGTGTGTTCGAACACTTCGGGGTGCGCCTCGAAGAAGAGGTGGTCCTGCTCGGGTTCGACTGAGAGGCGCTGGTCGTCGACGGGGCCGCCGCGCGAGCGCGCTATACTGGCCTCGTCCGGGCGCCGCGAACCTCGTGCGCGGCCGCCGCGTCTCCCTTGTGAGGAGGACGAGGATCGAAGGCCTGCCCCCCGGTCTGCTTGCGCGGCTGCGGCGCGGCACACCCGAGGCGCGCGCCGAGTTCTTTCGACTCTACGCTCCCCGCGCCCGCGAGATCCTCTTTGTGCAGGGCATGTGCGACGACGTAGACGACGGGGTCCAGGAGGTGTTCGTCAAGGTGTTCCGGGCGACGCTGCCGCGCGAGGAGACGTTCCTCGGCTGGTTCTACCAGGTGATCGTCAACACCGGGCACGACCTGGGCAGGCGACGCAGGAGCCGTCTGCGGCTCCTGAGCCGCCTCACCGACTCCGCACCGCCCGACGCGGCGCCGGCCCCCGAACCCCCGACCGGCGATCGGCGCCTGCGCGACGCCCTGCAGGCGCTCGCCCCGGAGTTTCGCGAAGCTGTTGCCCTGCGCTTTTTCGCCGACCTGTCGCTCGACGAGATCGCCCGCTGCCAGGGCGTGCCGACCGGCACGGTCAAGTCGCGGCTGCACACCGCTCTGGCCCGCCTGCGGCTCGCCTTGACGACGCCGGCGGAGCCTGGCGGCGGCGACGGACCAGACGAGGGGACTAGCCTCGGCGATTCGGGGCATATGGCTTTTGAGGTACCTGAGTGATGAGCGATCGCAACGATAACCAGAGGGCCGCGTTCGACGACGATCGACTCTTGGACTACGCCCTCGGCATCGAGGACGATCCGGAGCTGGCCGTCGCGCTGTCCAGCTCCGCGCGGCTGCGCGAACGCCTGGCCGACCTCAAGTCCGATCTCGCCGCCATCGAAACGGAGCTGCACCGCACCGTACCGCCGATCGACGAGTCGTACGCCGACCCCGGGGCGGCCGCGCGCTGGCCCCGGCTGCAGCGCTCGTTCGGCGACGGCGGGACCGTCAGGCGGCGGCCGCGCCGCGGCCGCCGCCATATTCGGCGGTCAACAGCAAGGGACGCTGCTCGGGGTCG
>PLTW01000231.1 GCA_003164655.1 Actinomycetota bacterium | reverse complement strand
TGGACAAGCCCGACGTCGACTTCATCGAGGCCCTCTCGCCGGCGATCTCGATCGACCAGCGGACCACCTCGCGCAACCCGCGCTCCACGGTCGGCACGGCCACCGAGATCTACGACTACCTGCGGCTGCTCTACGCGCGCATCGGCCATCCACACTGCCCCAATTGCGGACGTCCCATCGCCGGCCAGTCGCTCGAGCAGATCATCGACCAGGTGCTCGAGCTCGAAGCCGGCGTCAGATTCAGCGTCAACGCTCCGGTCGTGCGCGGCCGCAAGGGGGAGTACGGGCAGCTCTTCCGCGAGCTGCGCGGCGACGGCTTCACCCGCGTCGCGGTCGACGGCGACGTGCGCACCCTCGACGAAGAGATCGAGCTCGACAAGAAGTTCAAGCACGACATCTCGGTGGTCGTCGACCGGCTGGTCATGAGCGACGGCGTGCGCCGCCGTCTGACCGACTCCGTCGAGACCGCGGCCCGCCTGTCCGACGGGCTCGTCGACATCGAGCTGGCCGACGGACCCACGCTGACTTTCTCCGAAAAGTTCGCCTGCCTGCATTGCGGCATCTCCATGCCCGAGATCCAGCCGCGCATCTTCTCATTCAACAACCCGCACGGCGCCTGCCCGGCGTGTCACGGGCTCGGCGCCACACAGGAGATCGACCCCGACCTGGTGGTGCCCGACCACACGCTCTCCATCGGCCAGGGAGCTCTGCTGCCGTTTGGTCTGGCGAAGGGCTGGATGGAAGACACCTTCCAGGCCGTCATCGAACGCTACCAGGTCGACCCCGATACCCCCTGGCGCGATCTCCCGGCGCAGCAGCGCGACCTGTTTCTCAACGGCACGCCCGACCGCATCGACATGCGCTACCGCAACTACCAGGGGCGCTGGCGGCACTACACGGCCCAGTTTCACGGCATCCTCGCCAACCTGCGGCGGCGCTACGCCGAGACCGAATCCGACCTCATCCGCCAGAAGATCGAAGAGTACATGAGCGAGCGCCCGTGCGAAGAGTGCCACGGCGCACGTCTCAAGCCGACCAGCCTCGCCGTCATGGTGGGCGGGCGCAACATCCATCAGTTCACGCTGCTCAGCGTCGCCGAGTCCCTCGCTTTTCTGGAGACGCTGTCCATGACCGAGACCGAGCGCCTCATCGGCGGCCGCGTGGTCAAGGAGATTCGTGAGCGGCTGCGGTTTCTGGCCGACGTCGGCGTGGGCTACCTTACGCTCGGGCGGGCTGCCGCCTCGCTGTCGGGCGGCGAAGCCCAGCGCATCCGCCTCGCCACCCAGATCGGCTCGGCGCTCGTCGGCGTGCTCTACATCCTCGACGAACCCAGCATTGGCCTTCACCAGCGCGACAACCGCCGGCTCATCGACACGCTGCTGCGGCTGCGAGACCTCGGCAACACGGTCATCGTGGTCGAGCACGACGAGGAGACCATGCGGGCCGCTGACCACTTGGTCGATATGGGCCCCGGCGCCGGCGAGCACGGCGGCTGGGTCGTGGCACAGGGGCCGCCGTCGTTCATCGCCGCCGAGCCGGCCTCGCTCACCGGGCAGTACCTCGCCGGACGGCGGCGCATCGAGGTCCCCAGGCAGCGGCGCCGGCCGCGGCAGTGGCTCACCGTGCGCGACGCCTCCATGCACAACCTCAAGCACATCGACGTCGCCTTTCCCGTCGGGGCGTTCACCTGCGTCGCCGGCGTGTCGGGCTCGGGCAAGTCGACGCTCGTCAACGAGATCCTCTTCAAGGGCACGTCGGCGCGCGTCATGCGGGGCTCGCGGGCTCGCGCCGGCGCCCACGGCGGCATCGAAGGCGTGGAGCTCCTCGACAAGGTCATCGACATCGACCAGTCGCCCATCGGCCGTACGCCGCGCTCCAACCCGGCAACGTACACGGGGGTGTTCGACCATATCCGCCAGCTCTTTGCGGCCACGCCCGAGTCAAAGGTGCGCGGCTACAAGCCCGGACGCTTCAGCTTCAATGTCAAGGGCGGGCGCTGCGAGGTCTGCAAGGGCGACGGCCAGATCAAGATCGAGATGCACTTTCTGCCCGACGTCTACGTGCCCTGCGAAGCCTGCAAGGGCCAGCGTTACAACCGCGACACGCTCGAGGTCTACTTCAAGGGCAAGAACATCGCCGAGGTCCTCGACATGAGCGTCGACGACGCCTGCGCGTTCTTTGCCAACGTGCCGCGCATCGCGCGCCGGGTGACGACCCTGAACGACGTCGGTCTCGGCTATGTCAAGCTCGGCCAGCCGGCGACCACGCTCTCCGGCGGCGAGGCGCAGCGAGTCAAGCTCGCCGCCGAGCTCTCCAAGGTAGCCACCGGACGCACGCTGTACATCCTCGACGAACCCACGACCGGCCTGCACTTTGCCGACATCGACCATCTCCTCCACGTGCTGCAGCGGCTTGTCGACCAGGGCAACACGGTCGTGGTGATCGAGCACAACCTCGACGTCATCAAGTCGGCCGACTGGGTCATCGATCTCGGGCCCGAGGGCGGCGACGAGGGCGGCGAGGTGATCGCCGCGGGCACCCCCGAAGACCTACTCCAGGCGGCGGAGCACTCCTACACGGGGCAGTACCTGGGCAGGGTCCTGGGCGACGGCCGGCAGGCGCCTCTGGCGACGGCGTCGCGCGACCGTCGCCGGCCGTCGGCGTCGCGACCAGCTCGCCGAGCCGGTCGCGACGCCTGAGTGCCTACCTGATGGTCACGCTGACGCTTCTGGTCACCGAGAGGTTGCCGGCCGCATCGACCAGTCGCAGGCGTACGACGTAGGTGCCCGGCCGCAGCGCCATGCGCAGCTTTGCCTTCTGCCACTTGCGCGTCCAGCGTGTCGGGAGCGCGTAGCTGGCCTTGTGGACCTGCTTGTGAGCCTTTGGTGCGATGGTCACGAGCAGCTTGCCGGTTCCTCTCGCATCGACGGCACGATAACGCAGCGTCAGATAGCGCCCCTTGCGGACCGCGAGGCGCCTGGCCGTCCGCAGGCTGAACAGCGGTGGCGTCGTGTCGATGGTCACCTTGAACTGCCGGCTCGCTTCGGCGTTGCCGGCGGCATCGACTGAGTAGTATGTGATCGTATGCACGCCGTCCATGGAGTGCTTGGCAGGAGCGCCGACGATGGCGGTCGCGCCGATCTGCCAGGCCTTCGCGTCGATGCGATAGCAGGTCCTGGCGACGCCCGACTGCGCGTCGCTTGCGCTGAAGTGCACCATCGTGGCGGTGCGCTGCGGCGTGGTGGGCCCGGTGGCGATCGTCACGGGAGCCGTGGTGTCGATGTTGACGTAGCCGGTGCTCGGCTGTTCGGCGTCGCCGAGGCTGTCGCTCGAGGCGTAGTCGATACTGTGCGAGCCGCTGCCGGCGGCAACAACGAACGGCGCCGCGTAGTTCTGCCAGGAGCCGTTGTCGATGCGGTAGCGAGTGGTAACGACGCCGCCGCCGCCGCTGGGCGTCAGGGTGACCGTGGCAGCGCCGGCCCGCCAGCCCGAGTTCGCGGTGCTCGCCAGGCCGCTGGCCGCGGTCACCAGGGCGGTGTCGGGGGCGATGTTGACGTAGCCCTTGTGGGCGACCTCCGTGTTGCCGAGGCGATCGACCGAGTAGTAGGTGAGTGCGTGGGATCCCACTCCCGAGACCTCGAACGGTCCGCCGTAGACCAGCGCCGCGCCGCCGTCGAGGGCGTAGTAGGTCGCCTGCACGCCGCAGCCGGCGTCGGTGGCTACCAGGGTCACCTTCTGGGGCCCGTGCAGATAGCCGCTCTGGGCGCTGGCCGTCACACCGCCGGCCACCGTCACGGGCGGCAGGTCGTCGATGTTGACGTAGCCGACATGGGCCGGCGTCTCAGCGTTGCCGGCGACATCGACGGCGTAATAGCCGACCGCGTGCGAGCCGTCGCCGGCGACCACGAAGGGGGCCCCCGTGTAGTCGGGCTGGCTTGTCCCGTCGACGGTGTAACGGATGGCCGCCACGCCGCTGCCGTTGCCGTCGTCGGCCGACAGGCTCACGCTCTGGGCATCCTTGCGCCAGCCGCTGTCAGCGTCGGGCTGGAGGCCTGTGGCAGTGCTGGTCGGCGGCGCCGAGTCGATGTTGACGTAGCCGCCGTGCGGGGCCTCTGAGTTGCCCAGAGCGTCGATGGAGTAGCACGTGACGGTGTGCGAGCCCTCGCCTGTCACCGTGAACGGACCGCTGTACGGCTGGAACCCCTGAGCATCGATCTCGTAGAAGGTAGACGAGGCGACTCCCGCGGGGAGGCCGGTCGCGTCGAGTGTGACCTGCACCGGACCGCTCTGCCAGTCGGACTGGTCGTCGGCGGCAAGATCGGCCGTCGTGGTGACCGGCAGTGCGGTGTCGATCAGGGCCTGGGCCGTCGTGGTGGCCGGGTTGCCCGCGGCGTCGCTGGCCGTGAGGCGCACCGTGTAGGCGCCCTGGGTGCCGGCCGGGGCGTGCACGGTGACCGGCGCCGTCCAGACGCCGGTGTCGGGGTCCTGGGTGGCCGTGCTGAGCGTGGCCGTAGCCGACGCGCCTGCCGGGCCGGTCACGGCGGCCGTAAAGCTCGCCTGGTCGATGCCCGAGCCGTCGTCTGCGGCGGTCAGGGTCATCGTGACGTCACCCCTGGTCCAGCCACTGGGGTCGGCGACCGCCGAGAGGCTCGGCGCGGTGGTGTCGACGGCGAAGCTGCGAGTCACGGGCGACTCGATGTTGCCGGCCAGGTCCCTGGCCTTCAGCGCGAAGCTGTGCGCGCCGTCGGCAAGGCTCGTGAGGGTCACGCTGGTGGCGCTCGTCCAGTTGGACCAGCCGCCGGTATCGAGCTGCCACGAGTAGACCAGCTGGTCGCTGGGGGTCAGGTCGTCCTTGTCGCGGCCGCTCCAGACGAAGGTCGCACTGCTCGAGCCGATCCAGCCGCTGGGGCTTGTGGAGCCGATGTTGGCGGTGGGCGCTGTCTGGTCGATGTGCAGGGTGACGCCGTGCGAAACTTCCTGGTTGCCGACGGCGTCGGTCGAGCGGCAGGCGAGCGTGGTCGCGCCGTCGCTGCCGACCGTGAAGTCAGCGTTGTAGGTGTTCCAGGTGACGCCGCCATCGGTGCTGTACTGCGTGGTGGCCTGAGGGCCGCTCATGCCCGAGCCACTGCCGTCGTCGGCGGTGAGGGTGACCGTGACCGGCCCGGTGTACCAGCCGTTGTCGCCCTGGGGGCCGGCGAGGCTGATGGTGGTGACGGGAGCGCTGCGGTCGATCTGCGCCTGCAGGGTCTGGTCGCCCTCCTTGTTGCCGGCCAGGTCGGTCGACCAGTAGGTGAGCACCTGAGAGGAGCTGGNNTCCAGTAGGTCTTGTCGAGGCCCGAACCGCCGGTGTCGCTGGCGGCCAGGGTGACCGTGACGTCGCCGTTGGTCCAGCCGGTAGCGCTGGGCGTCGCCGTGGTGACGGGAGCGCTGCGATCGATCCACAGCGACTTGGTCACCGGCGCGCTCTGGTTGCCGGCGCCGTCGACGGCATAGTAGGTGATGGTGTGCTGGCCGTTCGAGCTCACCGTGAAGGAGCCGCCGCCGGCCGGCAGACTGACGGGGTTGCTGTCGAGCGTGCAGACGAGCTGCGCCAGGCCCGAGCCGCCTGTGTCGGCGTCCGCGATCGTCACCTGTTGTGCCGTGGTCTGCCAGCCGCCGGCGATGTTGTCGGTGGCGGTCGGCGAGGTCGTGTCGATCTGTACGGCGAACGTCGTCGTCGGGCCGCCCGTGCCGAGGCTATCGACGGGCCGCACGTGGTAGTACCAGACGCCGTTGGTCTTGCCGGTGAACGAGGCGGCCAGGGCCGACCCGGTCGGCCTGAAGTACGCGTTGCCGATGAACACGCTGACCGTGCCGTCGGTCTCGTTGGTGACGGCGAGATCGCCATAGCCGTTGCCGTTGAAGTCGCCCAGGGCGACCCAGAAGGGGCCGTTTCCGGTCGCCAGGTCGGTCTTGGGCGTCAGGGTGCCGTCGCCGACGCCAAAGAGGACGCTGACGGTGCTGGCGGCGTGGTTGGTGGTCACCACGTCGGGCACGCCGTCGTGGTTCAAGTCGGCTATGTCGAGAGAATAGGGACCGGCGCCCGTGGCGTAATCCACGTGCGGCGCGAGCAGGCCGGCGCCGGTGTTCAGAAGCACGCTCACCGAGTTCGAGTAGTTGGCCGTCACGACGTCGAGCCTGCCGTCGCCGCGCAGGTCGGCCAAAGCGACCGTCTCGGGCTGAGCGGCGCAGTCGTAGTTCACGGCGGCTTGGAAGGTGCCGTCGCCGTTGCCCAGCAGCACGCTCACGTTGTTGGTGGCGTAGTTGGCCGTGACGATGTCCTGCCTCTCGTCGCCGTTCAGGTCGCCGATGGCGATCGACGTCGGATGGGTCGGCGTGTCGAATGTCCGGGGCGTGCCGAACGTACCGTCGCCCTTGTTGAGCAGCACGCTGATGTTGTTGGTGCCGGCGTTGGCCGTAACGATGTCGAGGCTGCCGTCGCCGGTGATGTCGCCCAAGCGCATGCACTCTGGCGAGGTTCCCGGCCCGGTCGAGTAGTCGACCGCGGGCTTGAAGGTGCCGTCGCCGTTGCCCAGTAGTACGCTGACCGAGTTGGCGGCCTCGTTGCAGGTCACGATGTCGAGATTGCCGTCGCCGTTCACGTCGCCGATGTCCAGCGACCAGGGGTTCGTCCCGGTCGTGTAGTTGACGGCCGGCTGGAAGGTGCCGTCGCCCTTGCCCATGAGTACGCTGACCGTGTTGGAGGCGGCGTTCTCGGCGATAATGTCCTCGATGCCGTTGTTGCTCAGGTCGGCGACCCGGTCTTCGGCCGGTCCCGGGCCGACGGTGTAGTCGACCTTGGGTACGAACGAAAGGGTGCCGCCGCCGCTCGTCACGGCAGGCAGCGTGTTCGGGTTCTTGTCGAGGACGAACGAGTACCCGGCGATCGGCGAGCCCGACTCAAAGGGCGTCGCCGCCGTCCAGGTGAACTTCGGGCTGGTCGAGGGGTACCACAGCGAAGGATCGGGATGGGTCGCCGAGGCGATGGTGACCGTGCCCGGAGCGCCCGAGTCCGCCCTGGCGAGGGCGACGCCGACGAAAAGACAGGCCAGCCAGAGCAGGCCCGTCGCCAACAGTACCCTGCGGCGCGCATGTGAACCGAGTCCAGTCACGTCAACCCTCCAAGAACGCGAGGACGAAGCGGCGGTCGGACGGCCCCGCGGGTCCGTACGAGCCCTTCGCCTTCGTCACCGATGCCGGTCGCAAAGCTGCACTCTTAGTCTTGGTCACAGGGGGATCGGCTGGACTAGAACAATCGTTTAGCGATTCGTCCGGCGGGGCTCGAGTGTCGCCTGCCGCAGGGCGGCCGGGGTGGTGGGATAATGCCTGGTGATATGAGCGAGCAAAGCAAGAATCAGGCGATCGTGGCGCTGCACGAGACGGCCCGCCGGGCGCCGGCGGCGCCCGGCGTCTACCGCTGGCTCGACGCCGGCGGCGAGGTCCTGTACGTGGGTAAGGCCAAGGACCTGCGCAAGAGGCTGGCGTCGTACTTTCGGGGCGGAGCGGCCGCTCCGGAAGGCCGTACCGCCGAGATGGTCTCCCGGGCGCGGACGATCGAGTATGTCGTCACCGGCTCTGAGACCGAAGCGCTGCTGCTCGAGGACAACTTCATCAAAGAGGCGCGTCCGCCGTTCAACCTGCGCCTGCGCGACGACAAGAGCTATCCGTTCATCGAGATCACTCTCACCGACGAATGGCCGCGCGTGCGTTTCTTTCGCGGACGCCACGCGCCGGGCAACCTCTACTTCGGGCCGTACTCCAGCGCCCGCAAGGTCCGCGAGACCCTCGATCTGATCGGCCGTATTTTCCCGTACCGCAAGTGCAAGGCCGACAAGCCCGGCCGCCCCAGTGGCTCGCCCTGCCTGCAGTACTTCATCGGACGCTCGCTGGGGCCTTGCGACGGTCGCGTGTCGCGCAACGACTACCTCGAAGTCATCGACCAGGTCGTCGCCTTTCTGCGCGGCCGGCTGGCCGATGTCGGACGCACCATCGAGCAGGACATGCGGGCGGCCGCGGCCGCCCGCGAGTTCGAGAAGGCGGCGCTGCTGCGCGACCGCCTCGAGGCCGTCCGCCACGTCCAGGAACGCCAGGTGGTCGAGCACGAGGGATCGGGCTCGTTCGACGTGCTCGGCCTGTGGCAGGGTGAGCCGGGCGGCAACGTGCAGGTGTTTCGCGTGCGCGAGGGGGCGCTGGTCGAGCGCCAGACGTTCTTTGTCGAAAACACCGCCGGGCGCGACTCGCGCGAGCTTGTCGAGGAGTTCGTGCTCGGCTACTACGGCGACGGTGTGACTATTCCTCGACAGCTGATCGTGCCGCTCGACGAAGGCGTCGCCGAGCTCTCGGCCGTGCTCTCGGCGCGGCGTGGCACACGGGTCGAGGTGCGCCGCGCCGTGCGCGGACCCAAGCGCCGGCTGCTCGAGATGGCGCAGCGCAACGCCGCCCAGGCGGCGCACGAGGAAGAGGCGCGACTGGCGCGCACGCGCGAGGCGCGCGAAGAGGCACTGGTGCGACTGCGCGACGCCCTCGGTCTCGCCGTCCTGCCGCTGCGCATCGAGTGCTACGACATCTCGAACCTTGGGGAACAGCACGCGGTCGGCTCGATGGTGGTCTTCGAGGACGGCCGTCCGCGAACGTCCCACTATCGCAAGTTCACGATCCGCACGGTCGCCGGTCAGGACGACTTCGCGATGATGCGCGAGGTGGTCGGGCGCCGCCTGCGGCGGCTGACCGCGGCGGCCACGATCGCCGGGCGGCACGGCGCGGCGGGCCGCGCCGCCGGCGTGCCTGGGGGCGCCGCCGCCGGTGCGTGGGAGGCCGGCGCCGGCGACGACGAGCGCTACGACGAGAGTTTCGCNNCTGCGCGACAGCGCCGTCGAAGTGGCCGTGATCGGCCTCGCCAAGCAGCGCGAAGAGGTGTTCGTGCCGGGCCGCTCGGCGCCGCTCTGCCTGCCGTCCGACGATCCGGCGTCGCTGCTGCTGCAGCGCGTGCGCGACGAGGCGCACCGCTTTGCAGTAACCTTTCATCGGCAGCGGCGCGGCGCCGACCTGCGGCGGGCGTCGATCTTCGACGAACTGACCAGGGTGGGGCCGGTGCGCCGGCGGGCCATCCTCGAGCATTTCGGCAGTCCGGAGCGGTTCATCGCCGCCTCGCGTGACGAGATCGAGCAGGTGCCGGGGCTGCCGCGCCGCGTAGCGCGCGAGATCTACGGGCAGATGCACAAGGCGGGGTAGCAAGAAGCCGGTGGCCAGCTCGAAGGGGGCCGGGGTCTGGAACGGCGACGACGGCGGGCCGCAGCGCGACGGGCGAAGCTCCGACGAGCGAAAGGTGACACGATGAGAACGACGGCGAGCGGCAAGGCGACGGGTGCGCCCCACCGTGTCGCGCGGCGCGAGGTGTTCTTTCGCACCTCCTACGGCACGGGTCGGCTGGCGCTGCGCGGCGATCAGCCGGTCGAGCTCGAGATCCCGGACCCGTCGCGCGAGCCTCCCGCCGGGGCGGCGTGCGACGACGGTCGCTGGTGCGAGCTGCTGGCGCGCTACTTCCGCGGCGAGTCGGTGACGTTTCCGCTGGACATAGAGGCCTACATCGCGCAGCTCGGCGGCAGCTCCTTCGAGGCCGACGTGCTGCGGGCTCTGGCCCGCGTGCCCTACGGGCGCACGGTCAGCTATCGCGATCTGGCGCGCGACGCGGGTCATCCGACCGCCTGGCGGGCGGCCGGCACGGTGATGGCGCGCAACGAGCTGCCGGTCATCCTGCCCTGCCACCGGGTGACGCGCAGCGACGGGCGGCTTGGCAACTACGGCGACGATCCGTCGTGGAAGCGCCGGCTGCTCGAGATCGAGGGCGCGCTGCCGGCTGCGCCCGCCACCGCACGACACGCGGCCGCGTCCGCGGCGCCGGTTCCGGCCTCGGGCGAGCGGCGGTCATGAGCAGCGCTCCCATGCCCTTCGTCATTCTGTCCGGCCTGTCCGGAGCGGGAAAGACACAGGCCATCGACGCCTTTGAGGACGCCGGCTACTTCTGCGTCGACAACCTGCCGCCGCAGCTGCTGTCGCCGCTGGTCGACCTGGTGCGTATCGAGGGCAGCAAGGTGCGCCGCGTGGCCGTGGTCTGCGACGTGCGCGGCGGCGAGTACTTCGCCGAGATCGAGCGCGTCCTCGACGAGCTGGGCGCGGCCGGCGTCGACTATTCGCTGGTGTTCCTCGAGGCATCCGACGACGTCCTCGTCGCGCGCTTCAAGGAGTCGCGCCGGCGCCATCCGCTCGCGGTGCACGACAGCGTGCTCGACGGCATCAAGCGCGAGCGCGAGCAGCTCGACGCGCTGCGTGAGCGCGCCAACCACATCATCGATACGAGCGGCATCACCATCCAGGAGCTCAAGCTCTGGCTGAACGAGGAGATCATCCACCGCGGCCAGCGGCAGAGCATCACCTTCAGCTTCGTCTCGTTCGGCTACAAGTACGGCATCCCCATCGACGCCGACCTGTTGTTCGACGTGCGCTTTCTGCCCAACCCCTTCTACGACCTCGATCTGCGGCCGCTCACGGGACTCGACCGGGAGGTGCGCGACTACGTGCTCGGCTCGGTCGACGGCGCCGAGTTCTTCGCCGCCCTGCTGCCGTTGCTCGACTACCTGTTCCCGCGCTACGTGGCCGAGGGCAAGGCCCATCTGACGATCGGCATCGGCTGCACCGGCGGACGGCACCGCTCGGTGACTATCGCCACCTGGCTGGCCGACCGCTACGCCGCCGAGGGCTTCCAGACCACGGTCCGTCATCGCGACATGAGCAGAGGCTGAAGCGGGGGTCCCGCCGTGACGCTGCGCCGGCCCCGCCTGACGCGCCTGCAGTGGCTCTATCCGGGCCTCGGCATGAAGCGCCGCGTGCTGGCCGTGTGCGCGGGCGGCGCGCTCGTCGGCGTCTCGGCATGGCTGGCGCTGGGGATCTTCGTCTCGAGCGGCCGGCGCCACGACATCGGCGGCACCTGGATCACGGGGCACGTGTGGCCTGCCGTGGCGCTCGTGGCGGCCGGCCTGGTCGTCGGCCTGGTCGTGGTGGTGCTGGGCGCGCGCAGCCTCTATCGATTCGCGCGGGTGGCCAGCGAGCCGGGCGTGGTCGCGCTGCGCAGCGGCGCCCGGCTGGCCCGCGGTCCACGGATCGTGGCGATCGGCGGTGGGACCGGCCTGTCGGTGCTGCTTTCGGGCCTAAAGCAGCACTCCAGCAACCTCACCGCCGTGGTCACCGTCGCCGACGACGGCGGCAGCTCGGGCCTGCTGCGTAGCGGCCTCGGCGTGCTGCCGCCCGGCGACATTCGCAGCTGTCTCGTCGCTCTGGCCGACGACGAATCGCTCATGAGCCGCCTCTTTCAGTACCGGTTTCCGCGGGACGGCGGCCTGCAGGGCCACAGTTTCGGGAACCTGTTCGTGGCCGCTCTCGCGGCGGTGACGGGCGACTTTGAGCGCGCCATACAGGAATCGACCAGTGTGCTCAACGTACGCGGCCGGGTGTTGCCGGCGACCCTGCAGAGCGTCACTCTCCACGCCGAGTTGCAAGGTGGCGAGCGGGTGGCCGGAGAGACGTCGATCACGGCCAGCGAGCGCCTGCCGCTGCGCGTCTGGCTCGAGCCCGGCCGGCCGCGGGCGATGCCCGAGGCCCTCGCGGCGATTTCCGCCGCCGATCTCGTGGTGCTCGGACCAGGCAGCGTCTACACGAGCGTCATGCCGAACCTTCTGATCCCCGAGGTGCGCGACGCGCTCAAGCAGACGCGGGCCCGCGTCGTGTACGTCTGCAACGTCATGACCCAGCCGGGCGAGACGGACGGTTACTCCGCGGCCGACCATGTGAGCGCTCTCTGCCGGCACGGCGCCGCGGGCGTGATCGACGACGTCGTCGTCAACGACACGCCGGTCTCCAGGGATCTCGCTGCGGTGTACGGAGCCGGCGGCGCGGCTCCCGTGGTGGCCGACGACCGGGCGCTCGCGGCGCTGGGGGTCCGGGTCGTCCACGCGCGCCTGGCCCACGAGGGCGACTTCTTTCGTCACGACTCGGCGAAGCTGGCCGACGCGGTCATGCGCCTGGCGAGATGACCGCGTGAGCTTCACCCAGGACGTCAAGCGCGAGCTCGCCGCCATCGTGCCGGCCGCGAGCCACTGCGGGCGCGCCCAGCTCTCCGGTCTGCTCTTTGCGGCGGGCACCTTCGAGATCGCTTCGGGTGGTCAGTACACCGTGCGCGTCAGCTCGGCCCTGCCGGCCGTGGCGCGGTCGGTGCTCATGCTGCTGCGGCCTATGGGGACGCACGCCGAGCTGCGCACCGCGGACACTCCGCCGGCCGGGCTGCGCTACGAGGTGGTGCTCGGCGACGATCCCCGCCATCTGCAGGTATTGAACGAGGCCGGCGTGCTGTCGGATTCCTTCCAGGTACAGCTCGGTGTGCCGGCGCGCATCGTGGCGCGGCGCTGCTGCCGCGTGGCGTTCGTGCGCGGCGCGTTTCTGGGCTGCGGCTCGATCTCGCCGCCGGGGTCGGCCGTGCATGCCGAGTTCACCTTCGAATCCGCGGAGCTTGCCGAAGAATGCCGCCGGCTGCTGGCGCGGCTCGCCCTCGACTTTCGCGTCGCCGCCCGCGCGCGCAACGCCGCCTGCTACACCAAGCGTGGCGAGACCGCGGCCGATCTGCTGGCCGTGCTGGGCGCTCACACGGCCCGGCTGTCCTGGGAGGAGCACCTCGTCTTCGGCGAGGTGCGGGGCCGTGCCAACCGGCTGGCCAACTGCGACCAGGCAAACGCCGGACGGGCCGCTCGGGCGGCGTTGCGCCAGACCGAAACGGTCAGGCTTCTCATGGCCGCTGAGGGCTGGGCGGCCGTGCCGGCCGCGCTGCGCAGTGCGGCGCTGCTGCGTCTGAAGCACCCATACTTGAGCCTGCCTGAGCTGGCCGCCAAGGCTCGGCCGCCGCTCACCAAGTCGGCCCTGAACCACCGCCTGCGACGCCTCGAGGCGCTGGCCGGCGAGGCGCGCGCGAGCGGCTGCGCGGCGGAGCGCCGCCGACGTTTGGCAATCTGAGACGCGACGGCATATTGAGAAGACCAGCAGCGGTCGCCAAGCGCGCGCGCCGCGCCGCCGAGACCGGCTTGGCCATGGCGCCGCCGCCGAGGGCTTAAGTAGCGCGCCGCGCCGCCGCTCGGCCGAGGCTGCTCTGGTAGAGTCCCGTCGGTAATCGAATTGGAGGACAGCATGACTTTGAAGGTAGGCATCAACGGGTTCGGCCGGATCGGGCGCCTGTATGTCCGCGCGGTCGCCAAACAGGGCGCCGACCTCGACATCGTAGCCATCAACGACCTCATGGACGGCGCAAGCATGCGCCACCTCTTCAAGTACGACTCCGTACACGGTACTTTCCCCGGCGAGGTCGCCTTCACGGGCGACGCGCTGGTGGTCGACGGCAAGCCGATCAAGGTGCTGAGCGAGACCGAGCCGGCCAAGCTGCCGTGGCGCGACCTCGGAGTCGACGTGGTGATCGAATCCACCGGACGCTTCACCAAGCGCGAGGCCGCCGCCGGCCATCTCACGGCCGGCGCCAAGAAGGTCATCATCTCCGCTCCCGCGGGCGACGCCGACGTCATGATCGTGCTCGGCGTGAACGAGGCCATGTACGACAAGACCCGCCACGACGTCATCTCCAACGCGAGCTGCACGACCAACTGCCTCGCGCCCATGGTCAAGGTGCTCGACGACGCCTTCGGCGTCGAGAAGGGCTTCATGAGCACCATCCATGCCTACACCAACGACCAGAAGGTGCTCGACTTCCCCCACAAGGACCTGCGCCGCGCTCGTGCCGCCGCCCTGTCGATCATCCCGACCACGACCGGCGCCGCCCGCGCCGTGGGCATCGTGCTGCCGCACCTCAAGGGCAAGCTCGACGGCTTCTCGCTGCGCGTGCCCACGCCCGACGGTTCCTGCACCGACCTCACGGTCGAGCTCAAGCGCGACGTCACCGGCGCCGAGGTCAATGCCGCCTTCAAGGCCGCGGCCGAGGGCGAGCTCAAGGGCATCCTCGAGTACTGCGAGGACCCCATCGTCTCCCACGACATCGTCGGCACGACCGCCTCGTCGATCATCGACTCGGCCCTCACGCTGGCCAACGGCAACATGGTCAAAGTCGTGTCGTGGTACGACAACGAGTGGGGCTACACGTGCCGCCTCGTCGAACTGACCGAGCGCGTCCTGTAGAGGCTCGGTCGACGTCGAGGAGGCTCCCATGGCCAAACGTGCTTTGACCGACTATCCGGTCGACGGCCAGCGCGTCTTTGTGCGCGTCGACTTCAACGTGCCGCTCCAGGACGGCGCCGTCGCCGACGACACGCGCATCCGCGCGGCGCTGCCCACCATCCGCTATCTGATCGACCACGGATGCCGCGTGGTGCTGGCCTCGCACCTGGGCCGCCCCAAGGGGCAGGTGGTGCCCGAGCTGCGGCTCGACCCGATCGGCGTGCGGCTCTCGGAGCTCCTCGAGCGGCCGGTCGAGAAGGTCGACGACTGCATCGGCCCGGACATCGTGACCGCGGCCGAGGCGCTTGCTCCGGGCGGGTTGCTGCTGCTCGAGAACCTGCGGTTTCACGCCGAGGAGACGGCCAACGACCCGGCCTTCGCCGCGCAGCTCGCGGCGCTCGCCGAGATCTACGTCAACGACGCCTTCGGCACCGCTCACCGGGCCCACGCCTCGACGGTCGGGGTGCCGGGCATTCTGCCGGGGGTGGCGGGTCTCCTGATGGCCCGCGAGCTCGAAGTCCTGGGTCGGTTGCTCTCCGCGCCGGCGCGGCCCTTCGTCGTGCTGCTCGGTGGCGCCAAGGTGTCAGACAAGATCGGTGTCATCGAGAAGATGCTGACCGTCGCCGACACCATCCTCGTTGGCGGCGCGATGTGCTTTCCGCTGCTGGCCGCCGGCGGCCTGGGCGTGGGCCGCTCCAAGGTCGAAGAGGGCACCTCCGAGGTCGCCGGACGCACGCTGGCGGCGGCCGCCGGGTCGGCCTGCGAGTTCGTGCTGCCGACCGACATCGTCGTTGCCGCCCAGGCCACGGCTGCGGCCCCACGGCGGGTCGTTCCCGCCGACGCCATCCCGGCCGACGAGATGGGCCTCGATGTGGGTCCGGCCACCGCGGCAGCCTTCAGCGAGCGCCTGCGGGCGGCCGGCACGGTGTTCTGGAACGGCCCCATGGGTCTGTTCGAGCTGCCCGAGTTCGCCGCCGGCACGCGCGCCGTGGCCGAGGCGGTAGCCGCCTGCCCCGGGGTCAGCGTGGTGGGCGGCGGCGACACGGTGAGCGCCGTGCGCAGCTTCGGGCTCGAAGGCCGTATCACCCACGTCTCGACCGGCGGCGGCGCCTCGATGGAGTTCCTCGAGGGCCGGGCGCTGCCCGGGGTCGAGGCCCTGCTCGACGCCTGATCGACGCCAAGCGACGGGCGCTCTGGCGGGCGCCGGAAGGAGTCTGAAGAGATGGAGTTCGCGCGCCGGCCGCTCATGGCCGGCAACTGGAAGATGTACAAGACACAGGCTCAAGCCGTGGCCTACGCGCAGACCTTCGCGCCGCTCGTGGCCGGAGTCGGCGACCGCGACATCCTGCTGTGCGCGCCCTTCACCGACCTGACGGTGCTGGTCGGCGCGGCCGCCGGCACCAACGTCAAGGTCGGCGCCCAGAACATGCACTACGCGCCTGAAGGCGCCTTTACCGGCGAGGTCTCGGCGGCGATGCTGCTCGAGGTCGGCGTCGAGGCCGTCATCCTCGGCCACTCCGAGCGCCGGCAGTACTTTGCCGAGAACGACACCGAGCTGGCTCAGAAGGTGCGCGTGGCGCTCGACAGCGGCCTGCTGCCGGTGCTCTGCTGCGGCGAGACCGATGAAGAGCGTGTCGCCGGTCACACCGAAGACAAGATCGGCCGCCAGATCGACCGCGATCTCGCCGTGCTCAAGCCCGACGAGCTCGCCCGCCTCGCCATCGCCTACGAACCCATCTGGGCGATCGGCACCGGCAAGACGGCGACCGCCGAGGCTGCCCAGGAGACGGTGGCCTTCGTGCGCTCACGCGTGCGCGAGGCTTTCGGCGCCACGGCCGACGACGTACGCGTTCTGTACGGCGGCAGCGTCAAGGCCGCGAACATCGACGAGCTCATGGCGCAGCCCGACATCGACGGCGTCCTCGTTGGCGGGGCGAGCCTCGACCCGGCCGAGTTCGCCCGCATCGTGCGCTTCGGGGCGGCGTGAGCCGACCCGCCGGCCGCGAGGGCGAAAGCGCGGCGTCCGTCCCGGACGCCGCGCTTTCGCCGACGGGCCGCACCTACCATCCGGTCGTGCTGGCGATCCTCGACGGCTGGGGCTGCGCCGCTCCGGCCTCGGGCAACGCCGTCGAGCTGGCCGACACGCCCACATTCGATCGCCTCTGGGCGACCTTTCCGCACGGCGCCCTCGGCGCCTCGGGCGGCGCGGTCGGCCTGCCTGCCGGTCAGATGGGCAACTCCGAGGTGGGCCATCTCAACATCGGCGCCGGGAGGGTCGTCCATCAGGACCTGACGCGCATCAGCAGAGCCATCGCCGAGGGCGTGTTCTTCGCCAACCCGGTGCTCAAGCAGGCCTTCGCCACGGCGCGCGAACGCGGCGCCACGTTCCACCTGCTGGGCCTCGTCTCGGACGGCGGAGTGCACTCCGCGATGGACCACCTGAAGGCCTGCCTCGAGATGGCCCGCCGCGAGGGCGTCGACGATGTCGTGGTGCACGCCTTTCTCGACGGTCGCGACACGCCGCCCCACAGCTCACCGGGTTTTCTGGCCGAGATCGAGGAGCACATGAAGACCGTGGGTGTAGGTCGCTACGGCACCGTCGCTGGGCGCTACTACGCCATGGACCGCGACACCCGATGGGAACGCGTCAAGCTGGCCTACGACGCGCTCGTCTACGGTCGGGGCGAGCAGGCGCGCGGGGCGCAGGCCGCCGTGACCGCCGCTTACGAGCGCGGCGAGACCGACGAGTTCGTGCGACCGACGGTGATCGGCGCGGGCGACGAGCACCGGGTGCGCGACGGCGACGTCTGCCTGTTCTTCAACTTTCGTCCCGACCGTGCCCGCGAGCTCACACGCGCCTTCTTCGAGGAGTCGTTTGCCGAGTTCGACCGCGGACCGCAGCCGCCGCGCGTGGCGTTCGTGACGATGACCAGCTACCAGAAGGAGTTCCCCCTGCCGGTCGCCTTTGGGCCCGAGCCCGTGGCCCACGTGCTCGCCGAAGTGCTGGCCGATCGCGGTCTGCAGCAGCTGCACATCGCCGAGACCGAGAAGTACGCTCACGTGACCTTCTTCTTCAACGGCGGCGTCGAGCGCGCCTTCCCTGGGGAGCGCCGCATCCTGGTGCCCAGCCCGCGCGAGGTTGCGACCTACGACAAGAAGCCGCAGATGAGCGCCCCCGAAGTGACCGACAGGCTTCTCGCCGAGCTCGAGAGCGCCGAGCTCGACTTCGTGGTGGTGAACTACGCCAACGCCGACATGGTCGGTCATTCGGGCGTGCTCGCCGCGGCGATCGCCGCCGTCGAGGCCGTCGATGCCTGTCTGGCGCGCCTCGTGCCGCGGGTGCTGGCCCTGGGGGGAGCCTGTCTGATCACCGCCGACCACGGCAACTCCGATCACATGATCGACCCCGACGGCGGTCCCAACACCGCCCACAGCACCAACCCGGTGCCCTTCCTGGCGACGGTCGAGGGTGTGAAGGTGCGCGACGGCGGCGTCCTGGCCGACATCGCGCCGACGATCCTCGACCTCCTGGGAGTGCCGGCCCCGGCCGAGATGACGGGCCGCGACCTGCTTCGCGGGGAGCGCTAGAGGTCAGGTGCTCACGACCCGCGGTGTCCTGCATGTTGCATAGCTGATTCAGGATTACTATCCTGTGGCGTGTACCGGCACGTCGCACGGCTACCGACCACGAAGGAGCTCATCTGGTGCTGAATGCGGTCCTCATCGCCATACAACTCGCCATCTGCGTCCTGCTGGTGGTCCTCGTGCTGCTGCACTCCGGCAAAGACGCCGGCATGAGCAGTGTGACCGGCTTTTCCTTCGCGGCTCAGGCAAGCGTGATGGAGCGCAATCTGACGCGCTACACGATCATCGCCGCAGTCGCTCTGTTCGTTACCACTTTCGCGCTCGACTGGCGTCTGTAAAGCGCCGCATGCCGGCGCTTTTGGCGGTTCGCTGGGCGGCTCGGAACGGACGTGGTAAGGTGGCACGAAGAAACGCAGTCGCACGCGATACCGTCATGAAAGGGGGTCGGGTCTGTCGGCGAACGCGCGGGAGCGGAGCGCAGGCGATAGTTCGCCGGCGGTTCGTGGCAGGGACCTCGCGCCGGGTCGTTCCTTTCGTTTTCGAGTGATCAAAGGAGGTCGCCTTGAAGAACCTCAGGATGAGGTCACGGGGGGCGCTCATAGCAGGCGTCATGCTGATAGCGCTCGCCCTCGTCCTTGCTGCCTGCGGTAGCAGTAGTAGCAGTAGTAGCAGTAGTAGCAGCACCAGCAGTCAGCCCAAGGCCGGCGGCACGTACAATTTCCCCCTTGAAGGGGGAGACCCGGTGGGTATCGCCCCTAACACCTATCAGGAGAGCATCGGCTACAACGTCGTGCTGCAGATCTTCGAGGGCCTGATGAAATATCAGGTCGCGGCCGACGGCGTCACCATGAATACGGTGCCCGATCTCACCACCGGTCCCCCCAAGGTCAGCGCCAACGCGAAGGTCTTCACGTTCACCATCAGGCAGGGAGTCTACTTCCAGCCGCCGGTGAACACCGAAGTCACCGCTGCCGACTTTGTGGCCAGCTGGAACGCCGTCGCCAACCCCAAGAACTGGGTCACCGGCACTCCCGCCTACATTCTCGAGCCGATCATGGGCACCGACGAAACCGGCGCTGCCAAGAACGGCCTCACCGGTGTCAAGGCGATCGGCAAGTGGACCCTCCAGGTCACGCTCAAGTACCCGTTCGCCGAGTTTCCGGCGAGCCTCGGCCATCCCATCATGGCCGTGTGGCCGGTCGCCTACGCCATGAAGGAAGGTCTCAAGACCTTCGATCAGAAGCCGATCGGCACGGGTCCCTACATCCTGCAGAACTGGGTCCACAACCAGGTGATCAATCTGACCAAGAACCCGCACTGGTGGAATGCGAGCGCGACCAACGGTCCGTTCGTCGACAACATCCATATGCCAATCTTCATGGACCCCTCGACCGAGTGGCTCGCCTACCAGGCCGGTAATATCGATATCACCCAGGTGCCTACCGGCCAGGTCCAGTCGTCCATGAACATGGCCGCCCAGAAGGGCTGGGTCGCCAAGAAGTGGCCGAACCTCGGCATCTACTTCATCGGTATCAACCAGAAAGACCCGGTCCTGGGCGGCGCCAAGAATCTGCCGTTGCGCCAGGCCCTGTCGTACTCGGTTGACCGCAACGCGGTGATCAACACGGTCTCCGAGGGCGTGCCTCTCGTGCCCAACGGCGTCGTGCCCGTGGGCATCCCCGGCAGCAACCTCTCCTCGCTGCCGTACCCCTACGACCCCGCCAAGGCTACGGCGATCGTGAAGGGGCTGGGCAAGGTCCCGACTCTCAAGCTCTGGTACAACACCGGCGCCAACCACGACAAGATCCTCGCTCCGGTGCAGGCCGGCTGGAAGGCCGTCGGCATCAACGTGACCATGACGGGCTACGACTGGGGTACTTACCTCACCAAGTGCGCCCAAGGCACGCAGGATCAGCTCTACCGTCTTGGCTGGCTGGCAGACTATCCGTCGATGGACGACTTTCTGTATCCTCTCTTCCAGAGCGGCACGTCGGGCGCCAACACGTTCACCTTCTACTCCAACCCGACGGTGGACAAGCTGCTCAATCAGGCGCGTGGCACGATCGATCAGACGCAGCGGCTGCAGATCTACGCTCAGGCCGAGAAACTGATCCTGGCCGACGCGCCCGTCATCCCGCTGTACTTCTATCGCGAGTACTACATCAACGACAAGCGGGTCCTCGGGCAGTACATCGACCCGATGGGCAGCTTGAACATGAACCAGGTGTGGGTGGCTCAGTGACCTTCTTGCTACCGCGAGGTACAGGTTGGCCGCGGTAGTCTGACCGCGTACACTGCGAAGGCTGGCGGGCCGGCGCTCTCGGCGCCGGCCCGCCAGCCGGCAGCAGCTCGCCGGCGGTAGTCGCGCCGGAGTCGGATCATCGGGATGGACCGGCAGGAAGGCCTAGGACATGTACGGCTACATCGCTAGGCGCCTCGTGCAGCTCGTGTTCGTGCTGATCGGCGTCAGCATCATCACCTTTTTGATCATGTTCCTGATTCCCGGGAATCCCGCATACCTGCTGGCGGGAAAGAACGCGACGCCGCAGCGCGTCGCCGAGATCAGCGTGGAACTCGGCTTGAACAAGCCCATCTACGTGCAGTACGGCCGCTTCGTCGATCGCCTGGTTCACGGCAACTTCGGCGAGTCGTACCAGTTCGAGCGGCCGGTCCGTCAGATGCTACAGAGCGCCATCCCTAACACGGCGCAGCTCGCCGTCGCGGCCGTGCTGATCGAGTTGCTGGGCATCCCGCTCGGCATCTACTCGGCCTTGCGTCAGTACACCATCTGGGACAGCACGCTGACGACGACGGCGCTCATCATCTGGGGCATCCCCGTCTTCGTACTGGCGGTCTTCATGCAGTACGTCTTCGGGGTCTATCTGGGCATCCTGCCCTTCTACGGCACCGGTGGCAGTACGTTCCTCTGGGTCATCCCCGCCGACTGGAACAACCTCTCGCACCTCATCCTGCCTGCCGTGACCCTCGGCATCATCGAGGTCGCCTACATCTCGTACATGCAGCGTGCCTCCATGCTCGAGGTGATCCGCTCAGACTATGTGCGCACGGCCCGCGCCAAAGGACTCCCCGAGCGTTCGGTGATCCTCAAGCACAGCCTCAAGAACGCCGTCATCCCGGTCCTCACGATCGCCGGCATCGACCTGGGCGCGCTGATGGGCGGAGCGATCCTCACCGAGACGGTCTTCTCACGCTACGGCGTCGGCCTCATGGTCTACAACGCCATCAACGCCCGCGACCTGCCGGTCGTGGTCGGCGGCGTACTTTTCGCCACGTTCGTCTACGTCATCGCCAACCTGGTGGTCGACCTGGCTTACGCCTACATCGACCCGCGTATCCGCTATGAGTGACCGGCGATGACCGATACCGAATCAGCCGCCTCTTTCGCCGAGCCGCAGCTCGACTCGCCGCTGCCTGTCGGGTCAGAGAACGAGCCGGTCTCCGCCAAGCCGCTCGGTCTGTGGGCCGACACGTGGCGCCGCCTGCGCCGCAACAAGCTGGCCCTCGTCGGGCTGGGCATCATCATCGTGTTCCTGGTCATCGGCGTGGCTCAGATCATCGCCGGCGTCACCGGCATCCACGGCGGGTACCTGGCGCCGTACAACCCCAACGCCGTCAACTACACCATCGCCAAGGCGCCACCTTCGCTTGCCCATCCCTTCGGCACCGACTACATCGGCCGCGACGTGTTCTCGCGGGTGCTCGTGGCCTCGCGTATCTCGCTGCTGGTCGGTGTGATCGCGGTCAGCATCGCGCTCGCCCTGGGACTGGCGCTCGGTCCGCTGTCGGGCTACTACGGGGGCGCTATCGACTCGGTGATCATGCGCGTCGCCGACGTGTTCTTCGCCTTTCCCTACATCCTCTTCGTGCTTCTGCTCGTGGTCGTGCTCGGGCCCGGGTTCAGAAACGTGTTCATCGCCATCGGCCTGCTGAGCTGGGCGTCCTATGCCCGCCTCGTGCGGGGCACGGTCCTGAGCATCAAGACACAGGAGTACGTCGAGGCCGCCAAGGCGGCCGGCGCGAGCGACCTGCGCATCGTGTTCGGCCACGTGCTGCCCAACAGCATGGCGCCGGTGTATGTCGCAATCGCCATGGGCATCGGCGGGGCGATCGTCACCGAGGCGGCCCTGAGCTTTCTGGGCATCGGCGTGCAGCCGCCGACCGCAAGCTGGGGCAACATGATCTCCGACTACCTGAATTACCTGCAGGCGGGCCAGTGGTGGATGGAGCTGTTCCCCTGTCTTGCCCTGGTGATCACGGTGTTCGGATTCATCTCGTTCGGCAACGGCCTGCGCGACGCGACCGACCCCAAGCTCAAGGAATAGGCATGGCCGAGCGCCTCCTCGAGGTCACCGATCTGAGCACGCACTTCTTCACCTATGCCGGCGAGGTGAAGGCAGTGGACGGCGTGAGCTTCACGCTCGACCGTGACGAGACCCTCGGCATCGTCGGCGAATCGGGCTCGGGCAAGACGGTCACCGCCATGTCGGTGATGCGGCTCATCCCCGATCCGCCCGGGCGCATCGTGGGCGGCACCATCGTCCACAAGGGTCGCGATCTGCTGGCCGTGTCCAAAGAAGAGATGAGCGACATCCGCGGCAACGACGTGGCCATGATCTTCCAGGACCCCATGACGAGCCTGAACCCGGTGTTCAAGATCGGCGACCAGATCGCCGAGGTCATCAGGCGACACCAGGGCAAGTCCAAGCGCGAGTCGTGGAAGATGGCCGTCGACCTGCTCGCCAAGGTCGGCATTCCCGACCCCGAGGAGCGCGTCAATCAGTATCCGTTCGAGTATTCCGGCGGCATGCGCCAGCGCGCCATGATCGCCATGGCGATCTCGTGCAACCCCGACATTCTCATCGCCGACGAGCCCACGACCGCACTCGACGTGACTATCCAGGCGCAGATCATGGACGTCATCCGCGAGATGCAGGCGCAGTACCACAGCGGTGTCATCATGATCACTCACGACCTGGGCGTGGTCGCCCAGATGGCCGACAAGGTGATGGTCATGTACGGCGGCCGCACTCTCGAGGACGGCCCGGTCGACGAGGTCTACTACAACGCCCACCACCCCTACACCTGGGGGCTGCTGGGCTCGCTGCCGCGGCTCGACGAGACCGAAAAGCAGCGCCTCACGCCGATCGAGGGTCAGCCGCCGAACCTGCTGCTGCTGCCCGCTGGCTGCCCGTTCTCGGGGCGCTGCCTGTACGAGATGCCGGTGTGCGCCGGCGAGTTCCCGGCGCTGGAGATGGTCGAGCCCGGGCACGGCGTGCACTGCTGGATCCCCGTGGCCGAGCGCGAAAAGATCCGCGCCGGCCTGCCGCAGTTCGTGCACAGGGTGCCGTCGTGAGCGCCATCCTCGAGGTCGGCGATCTCAAGAAGCACTTCCCGATCAGGTCGGGCGTGCTCAAGCGCACCACCGGCCACGTCTACGCGGTCGACGGCGTGTCGTTTGCCATCCAGGAGGGCGAGACGCTCGGCCTGGTGGGCGAGAGCGGCTGCGGCAAGTCGACCACCGGCAGGGTGCTGCTGCGTCTGCTGCCGGCCACCGGCGGCTCGGTCCTGTTCGACGGGCTCGACGTCATGGCGGCCCCGCGGGCCGCGCTGCAGCGCCTGCGCCGCGACATGCAGATTGTCTTTCAAGACCCGTATGCGTGCCTGAATCCGCGCCGGACGGTGAAGAACATCATCGCCGAGCCGCTGCGCATCCACGACATCGGCACCGAGGCCGAGCGCAAGAGGCGCGTGTTCGAGCTGCTCGAGACGGTCGGCCTGACCGTGGAGCACGCCGAGCGCTACCCGCACGAGTTCTCCGGCGGGCAGCGCCAGCGTATCGGCGTCGCCCGCGCCCTGGCGCTGAACCCGCGCCTGATCATCTGCGACGAACCGGTGAGCGCGCTCGACGTGTCCATCCAGGCGCAGATGATCAATCTGCTCGAGGATCTCCAGAAAGAGCTCAAACTGACCTATCTGTTCATCGCTCACGATCTCTCGGTGGTCAAGCACATCTCCGATCGAGTCGCCGTGATGTACCTGGGCAAGATCGTCGAGATCGCCGACAGCAAGCTGCTCTACGTCAAGCCGCAGCATCCCTACACCGAGGCGCTGCTCTCGGCCGTGCCCATCCCCGACCCGCGCACCGAACGCAAGCGCCGCCGCGTGATCCTCGAAGGCGACGTGCCCAGTCCGGCCAATCCGCCCTCCGGCTGCGTGTTTCACCCGCGCTGCCCGCGCATGCAGCCCGATCCGTGCACCATCGCGATGCCGCCGCTCGAGGTCGTGGGTACAGCCGGCGCCGACCAGAAGGTCGCCTGCTACTTTCCGACGCTGTACGATCCCGCCGGCGGCTCGCCGGCGAGCGCCTGACGCCCTCTTTCGCGGCATGACCCATACGGCTCGCGGCGTCATCGTCTCACTCGTTCGCCAGATGTGCCGGCGACGCGTCGCCCGGGTCCGCCGGCCAGCGCCGCTTGCGCCTCTTGCCGTTCTCCTGCCGGTCGCGCTGCTGCTGGCGGTGGGATGCGGCGGATCGACTGCTCACCCCGCCGACTCCGCCAGTCCGGTCCTCGTCCCGTCGAGCCCGGCGCCGGCCGTGGTCGCGGCCCACGTCAACGGCGAGGTCGTGACCAGAGCCGAGGTCGAACGCACGATCGACTTCTCGCGGCTGTCGTCGAAGCGGCTCTCCTACAGCCAGGCGCTCGAGGCCACGATTCGCAGTCAACTGCTGAGTCACGAGGCCGCGCGCCTCGGCGTCTCGGTCGCCGACTCCGATGCCGGCCTTCAGGCACGTCTCGCGCAGGTCGCGGCGAGCCTCGGCGGCACGGCGGTCCTGCAGCAGTCGCTGGCGGTGGTGGGCCTGTCGCTGGCCGACTATCGCCAGGAGTTGCGGGCGGGACTGCTGGCGGAACGCCTCGGCGCGCGCAAGTTTCCCGCGGCTGTGGCGGGACGGCGGCAGGCGCTTGCGTTCTATCGCGCCCATCGCGGGCAGCTCACCACGCCGGCCGCCGTATGGCTGGCCGAGATCGCCGTCAAGACACGGTCGCTCGGTCAGGCCGTCATCGACCGTCTACGACAAGGCTACCCCTTCGCCGGGGTGGCGCGTGCCTACTCCATGGACCCCGAGTCGGCGTCGTCCGGCGGGGTGATCGGCTGGGTCGTGACCTCGTCGCTACCCCAACCGCTGGCGCGGGCCCTGATAGCGGCGCGCACCGGTGTCGTTGTGGGGCCGGTGGCCGCCGTGGGCGAATGGCACGTGCTGAAGGTCCTCGGCCGCCGCCGGGCACACACGCAGCCGTTCGCCGAGGCGCGGCCGGCCATCGTCGCCCAGCTTACCGTCGAGCGCCGCGCCGCACTGCTGTCGGCATGGCTGGCCAAGGCTCGCGCCCGCGCCCACGTGACGTTCGGCTCCTAGCCACGGCGTGCGGCGCCGTGACGTCGCGCTATACTGGGCCACGAACGTCGCACCCCGGAGCCGCCGCCTCATGAAGAACATCCTTACCGTCCTGCTGGTCGCCGCCGTGCTCGTCCTGTCGGTCGGGGTCGCCAGCCACGCCGCCAGGGTCGATGTGAACTACCTCGCCGGCACGTGGCATCGGGCGTCGCTGCTGGCCTTGGCGGCCATCGTGGCGGCGCTGCTGCTGGCCGCCGGCGTGCTATCGGCGCTTGCCGCCGATCTCGGCAGCGCCCGCGATCGTCGCACCCTCGAAGGCGAGCTCCAGCGCACCTACGTCCGCCTGCGCGCGGCCGAGGGGCCGCCCTCGGTACAGACGGCCCCGCTGGCGGCCTCACTTGCGCCGCCGGCCTCACTTGCCGCGCAGACGGCCCCGCTGGCGCCGCCGCCGGGCGCCGACGAGCCGACGGACGCGTCCTGACAGCGCCGCCGCCTCCGTCTGCCGGCGCCTGTAGACTGAGACGGCGATGAGAGAGCAGACCTGGCAGATCGGACCCGTCGACCTGCGCGCCGCGGGCGTGCTGGCCGACGAGCTGCACCTGGGCCGCCTGGCCGCCGAGATCCTCGCCCGACGGGGACTCACCGACCCCGACGCGGCGCGCGACTTTCTGCACCCCGACTTTCGCGTGCACAGCCCGTACCTGCTCGACGGCATGGCCGCGGCCCGCAAGCGTATCGACCGCGCCCTCGGCCGCGGCGAGACCATCGCCGTGTACGGCGACTACGACGCCGACGGCATCACGGCGACGTTCCTGCTGGCAGAGTTCCTGCGCACCCAGATGGGCGCCGAGGTGGTCTGGCGGCTGCCCAATCGTTTCGGCGAAGGCTACGGTATCTCCACCGTAGCGATGGACGAGCTGGCCGCCGCCGGTGCCGACCTGGTGATCACGGTCGACTGCGGGATCGGCGCCAGCGCCGAGGTCGCCCATGCGCAGAAGCTCGGCCTCGACGTGATCGTCACCGACCACCACGAGCCGATCGGACAGCTCCCCGACTGCACCGTCATCAATCCCAAGCTGGGCCGCTATCCGTTCCGTCACCTGGCCGGCGTCGGGGTGGCCCTCAAGCTGGCCCACGCGCTGCTCGAAGACCGTCGCGACGACCGCGTCGAGCTGCCGCTCGCCCTGCGGCCCTATCTCGACGTGGTCGCGGTGGGCACCGTGGCCGACGTGGTGCCGCTGCTCGACGAGAACCGCAGCCTGGTGGCCATGGGTATCGGCCGCCTGCGCAGCGCGCCGCGGCCGGGCCTGGCCGCCCTGCTCGAAGTCAGCGAGACGCGGCCCGACGACCTCGATGCTTCGACCATCGGCTTTCGCCTGGCGCCGCGTCTGAACGCCGCCGGCCGCCTCGAGGACGCCTCGCAGGTCGTCGAGCTGCTCGGCGCCCCCGACCGAGCCGCAGCCCTGCCGCTGGCGCAGCGACTCGGGGTTCTGAATGCTGAGCGGCAAGAGATCGAGGCGGTCATCCTGCGCGAGGCCCTCGACCGGCTGCCCGAGCCCCTGCCGGCCGCGGTCGTCATGTCGTCGCCCGACTGGCACGCCGGCGTGATCGGCATCGTCGCGGCGCGGGTCGTCGAGCAGACCGGCCGGCCCACCATCCTGCTGAGCGAGACCGACGGCGTCGCCAAAGGTTCCGGGCGCAGTATCGCGGCCTTCGACCTGCTGGCCGGCGTGGCCGCCTGTTCCGAGCGCCTGCTGGGCTACGGCGGGCATCGCGCTGCCTGTGGACTCAGCCTGCCTGCCGCCGCCGTCGCGGGCTTCGCCGAGGCGCTCGCCGGCTACGCCGGCGAGCGCCTCGGCGGCGACGACTTTCGCAGCGTCACCGCCGTCGAAGCCGTCGCCGCCGGCGACGAGCTCACCCTCGGCCTCACCGACGAGCTCGACCTCTTTGCGCCTCACGGCTTCGGCAACCCGCGGCCGCTGCTGCTCCTCCACGGCGCCGAGCTCGGCGCCTGCCGGCTCACCCGCAACGGGCGCCATCTGCAGTGCGACGTGCGCCTCGACGGGGTCACCGCGCCGGGCGTGCGGTTCGGCTTCTCGGCGCTGTCCGAGCTGGTGCCGGGGGCGCGCTACGACGTGCCGCTGGCTTATGTCAAGAACTCGTTCAACGGCATGGTCAGACCCCAGGCCCTGGTCAAAGGTGCCTACGAGGTGGCGCGTCCCCCCGGCGATCTGTGTGCGACCGAGTGCGTGCTTGGCTGTCCGGCGAGGGTGTCGGGCGACGATTTCTGGGAGGCGCTGGCCGACGCCGCGCTG
>PLTW01000192.1:3772-5708 GCA_003164655.1 Actinomycetota bacterium | reverse complement strand
CCGCCGCGGCAGCCGCGGCAGCCGCCCCGCGTCCGTCCGGGCACGGCCCCGGCCCCGGCGAGCGAGCCTAGCCGCATGGCCGCGAGCGCTCACGACTCGTACATCGTCGACGGCTACAACGNNCAGCTCGAGGACCGGCGCCGCTGGCTGGCCGAGCAGCTCGCCGGCTTTGCGGCGTTGCGCGGCGCCCAGGTCACGCTGGTCTTCGACGCCCACTCCCAACCGCGGGCGACCTGCGAGCGTCTCGCCGGCACGCAGGTCGAGGTGTGCTATGCGGGCGGCTCGCAGTCGGCCGACGAAGTGATCGCGCGGCGCATCGCCGGCGAGCCGGCCGACGCGGCCATCGTCGTGGTGTCGGCCGACTACGAGGTGCAGCGTACGGCGACCAAGGCAGGCGTGCGTCGCATGACGCCCCGCGAGCTCGGCGTCGAGATCGGCGTCATCCATAAACGGCTTGCAAACAACGAAAAGACCAGTACAATACCGACAACACTTGAGGATAAACTTGACCTTGAGACTTGGCGCAAGCTGGAGCGCCTGAGGCGAGAAGGCGCTTAGCCACACCACTCAGGCTCAGCTCGAGGGGGCAGACGGGCATGACGCAGCGGCGACAGGCCAACGGCAGCCGAAGCGCAAGCCGGCTTGCTAACCCTCAGGTCCACTCAGAGAGTTCCGATCTCGCCCTCGTCAACTCCTACCGCCGCGGCGACCAGGGTGCCCTGAACGCGCTCATCCTGCGCTATCACCAGTTCGTGCGCCTCAAAGCCAGCTCGTACTTTCTCGCCGGAGGCGACTCCGAAGATCTCATTCAGGAGGGCATGGTCGGCCTTTACAAGGCGGTGCGCGACTACCGCGACGACCGCCAGGCTTCGTTTCGCAGCTTCGCCGAGCTGTGCATCACGCGCCAGATCATCACGGCCATCAAGACCGCCACGCGCCAGAAGCACGTGCCGCTCAACGGCTACCTGTCGTTCAGCCACACGCCCGGCGACTCAGGCGACGACGGCGAATGCAGCCTGGCCGACATTCTGCCGGGCTCGTCGGTCAACGACCCGGTCAATCAGGTGATCTCCGCCGAAGAGGTCGAGAGCCTCAAGCACTGCCTCACGCGCCTGCTCTCCAACCTCGAGAGTCGTGTGCTGCGGCTGTACCTGCAGGGCCTGTCCTACGAGAAGATCGCGCGCCAGCTCGACTGCGACTGCAAGACCGTCGACAACGCGCTGCAGCGCATCAAGCGCAAGGTCGACCTGCATCTCGAGAGCCGCAAGGTTCTGCAGTAGGTCCCCGCGGCGCCGGTCGCGCCCGTCCGCCGGCCTGGGTCACGACGGTGCGGGTGGCTGCTTCCCGGCCTTGGGCACAGCGCCGCCGCCGGCCGTCGCCAGGCCTTCCGCGATCAGAGCGTCATCAGGCTGACGTCGTGCCCCTTGGCCTGCACGAGCAGCTTGAAGTCGTGCGGGTTGCTGGCCACCTGGGCCGCGTCGTGGAGCGTGATCAGCCCCTCCTCGTAGAGGTTCAGCAGCGCCTGGTCGAACGTCGTCATGCCGTAGAACTCGCCCTCTTTGATGGCCTGGCTGATCTGTGAGGTCTGGTCGGAATCGAGCACGAAGTCGCGGATGCGGCTGGTCATCACCATGACCTCGACGGCCGGCACCCGGCCCTGGCCGTCGGCGCGCGGCAGCAGGCGCTGCGAGATGATGCCGCGCAGCGTGCCGGCCAGCATGATGCGTACCTGCTTCTGCTGGTGCAGCGGGAAGAAGTCGATGATGCGGTTGATGGTCTCGGTGGCGTCGATGGTGTGCAGCGTGCTCATCACGAAGTGGCCGGTCTGGGCGGCCGTGAGCGCCGCCGAGACGGTCTCGACATCGCGCATCTCGCCGATCAGGATGTCGTCGGGGTCCTGGCGCAGCACGTACTTGAGCGCCGACTCGTACGACTC
>PLTW01000192.1:0-3731 GCA_003164655.1 Actinomycetota bacterium | reverse complement strand
TTGATGACGTCGGGCAGGTGCAGCTCCTCGAACGAGGGGATCTGTGTCGCCACCTGGCGCATGGCGACCGAGATGCTGCCGCGCTGCCGGTAGATGTTCACGCGGAACCGGCCGATGGTCGGTGCCGAGTAGGCGAAGTCGATCTCGTTGTGCTCGCTGAAGCGGCGGATCTGCTTGTCGGTCATGATCGACGCGGCGGCGTCCTTGGTGTCCTCGGGTGAGAGGGCGGGCTCGTCGAGCAGGTGGAGGTCGCCGTCGATGCGCACGACCGGGGGGCTGCCTGCCTTGATGTGAAGGTCGGAAGCGTTGCGCGAGACCATCTCGTTGAGCAGCTCGTCTACCGTCTTCACGTCATCTCATCTCCGTCTGCGGACACCGGGCACCTCTTCATAATCGGCGGGCGGGCGCAGATGTTTACCTTTGGCCGTGCGGTCAGGCGTGAATGAGGTCGTCGGGGGCCGCTCGGGCGCGTCGCGACGGGGGCTTGTCTTGGGTCGGGGGCCGTGCCGCCCGACGGGCAGGATCAGGGCCGGCCGAAACCCGCCGCGCCGGCCACGGAGCCGTAGCTGACGTAGGCGCCGGTGTGCGGTGCGTTGATCATGCTGCCGCCGCCGACGTAGATGCCCACGTGGTAGGCCGGCGAGCCGAAGAACACGAGGTCGCCGGGCTGCTCCTGGCCGCTGGGCACAGGCGTGGTAGAGGCCTGCTGGGCGGCCGCGTTGTGCGGCAGGCCCACGCCGAAGCTGGAGTAGACGTACATGGTAAAGCCGGAGCAGTCGAAGCCGGCGGGCGAGGCGCCGCCCCACACGTAGGGCACCTTGCCGACGAAGCTGGCGGCGAACGCCACGACGCTGCTGTGGTCGGCATTGATGGGCCCGACGGCCGGCGGTACGTAGGCGCCCGCCTTTTGGGCGGCCTGCTTGGCCGCCTGGGCTTGCTGGGCGATGAGCTGGGCGATCTGCGACTTGACGCCCTTCAGCATCGACTGGCGCGTGGCGAGCGCACTCTGCACGCCGGCCTTCTCGGTGGCGCGCGTGGCGACGAGCTGTTCGGCCGCCGTACGGTCGCTTTCGAGCGACTTCTGGGTGGCCGCGATGGCCGTCTGGTAGCCGCCGATCGCGTCGACCATGGTGGAATCGCTCGTGCCCACCCGGTTGAGCAGGTTGAGCTGGTCGACCATCGACGAGAAGCTGTTGGTGGCAAGCATGACGTCGAGCAGCTCGACGGGACGCTGCTTGTACATGGCCACGACACGTTGCTGGAGCAGGGTCTTGGCCATCTGCAGGTTGTAGCGCGTGACGGTCAGCGTGCGCTGGTTCTGAGCGATGCGGCCGTTGACCGCGGCGAGCTGACCCGTCGCCGCGTCGTAACGCTCGACCACCTTCTCCATTCGGGTGTCGAGCGCCGCCAGCTCACCCATGATCTCATGCGCGCGGGCGCGCTTCTGCGAAAGGGTGTCGGCGAAGGCTGATGAGGGGAGAACGAACGGCAGGACGAGGAGGGCGGCGAGGGCGGCGACGACGAATTTGCGGTATTGCTTCATGCATCGCCTCCTTGGGGGGCGCGACGACTCGGTCTTCGCACCCACGGGGAGCGCCATTGCCGCTCATACGACAATCCGTACGTGACCCAGGTGGCTCCTTCTGAGGTCCGAGGTACCGTACCATCGGCCCCTCGGCTTTACAAGCGAGCGCCCCGGCAAACGGCGTCATCCGCTGGTGTCGGGAGCGCGCCGGACATAGAGTAGACAATGAGGGGGGGTGACCGCGTGAGCAGGGTGACGCGCAGCGCGACCGCCAGGCGGTCGTCGCCGGCGGAGATACGATGAGTACGGTACTGTTCGTCGACCCGCAGGTCGACGTCCGGTTGCCGGCGGCGCTGCGGGGCGCCGAGCTCAAGCGGGAGCGCCGCGCCGGGGCCGCACACGCTTACCCCGGACCCGAGCGGCGCCTGCGTCCGGCACCGCGACTCGAGCCTCGGGGAGCCGGCCTTGCCGTCGTGCACACCTGTCCCGGCTGCGGCCGGGTCTCGATCGTGCCGTATGCGCCCGGAGCCGGTCTTGCGGCCGCGCCGCCGTGCGGGTGCGGGGCGGCGGTCGCCTCGCCGGCGCTGCGAACGCGGGCCCTGGCCGTCAGTGGGGCGCTCGTCGTGCTGTGGCTGCTCAATCTCGAGGACGTGCTGCTCACGCGGCGCGCGCTGGCCCTGGGGGCGACCGAGGTCAACGCCATCATGGGGCTCTTCTTGCGCTTCGGGTTTGTGCCGGCGGCGCTCATCAAGATGGCGGTGGTGACGGCCGGCGCGCTCTTTTTGTGGTCGCAGCGCCGCCGCCGCATCGTGCTGCTGGCCAGCGCCGGCCTCGTCACCGTCTACGTGGCGCTCGTGGTCTACGAGATGGTCGTGCTCGCCGGCTGAAGGCGGGCAGCGGCTCTCATAGCCGGCGGCAGCCCCTTTGGGGGGCGCTCAGCGCTTTGAGTCGGACGTCTCCATGAGCTGCTGCGAGTGGGCGAGCTGCAGCTTTTTGAGCGACGCCATGAAGGCCTGATTGGCCTTGTTCTTGCGCCACGTGCGGATGATCCACAGGCCCCAAGTCTGGAAGAGCAGCTTGGTGAAGCGGAAGGTGAAGAAGTACTTCGCCCACTGGCGCTTGGAGTAGAACTTCATGTAGCCGCGCAGGGTCTCGAGCTGCAGCTCATAGGCGGTCATGTTGGCCGGCTCGAACACCACGTGCTGGGCGTCGTAGAGGTACCAGTGCTTCTCGAAGATGCGACCGGCGGCGTCGAGCTCTTCGAAGAGCGGCGTGCCCGGCAGCGGCGTGAGCGCGGCGAGCTGGATGGTGTCGATGTGGTTCTTCATGGCGAACTTGACGGTCTCGCGCAGCGACTCCTTGGTGTCGGTGTCGGCGCCCAGCATGAACATGCCGTGCGAGGCGATGCCGTACTCGTGGAGAATGCGGATGGCCTTGACGATGTCGTCGACGCTCTGGTGCTTGTCGAAGGCGTCGAGGGTCGCCTGGGTGACCGACTCGAGGCCGAGATAGGCGCGGTTGCAGCCCGAGCGCCGCATGAGGTCGAGCAGCTCGGTGTCGCGCACGACGTCGGTGCGCATCTGGGCCGACCAGGGCACCACGATGTCTTCGTCGATCATGCGCTGCAGCAGCTCCTTGAGGCGCTTCTTGTCGGCGGCGATGTTGTCGTCGTAGAAGAAGATCTTGCGGGGCTGCCGCTCTTTGAGCTCGGCGATGATGTTCTCGGCGCTGCGAAAGCGGTACTTGCGGCCGAACATGGCCGTGACCGAGCAGAAGTTGCAGTGGAAGGGGCAGCCCCAGCTCGTCATGATCGGGGTCGTCTTGATGTTCTGGTGACCGTGGATGAGCGACAGGTCGGGGAACGGCAGCTCGTCGAGCACAGTGCACTGGCCGCGCGCCTCGTTGTGCACGGCCTTGCCGTCGCGCATGAACGACAGGCCCTCGATGGCGTCGAACGAGCCGCCCGATTCGAGCGCGGCGACGAGCTCGACCATGAGCCGCTCGCCACCTTCGCCGCGGGCCACGAAGTCGGTGTGCTCGAGGGCCTCGTCGGCCATGAAGGTGACGTGCGAACCGCCCATGATGACGGGGATGCCGCGCTGGCGGCACTCGTCGGCGAACCGGTAGCCTTCGGTCACCGTCGAGGTGGTGGTCGAGATGCCCACAAGGTCGGCGGCGTAGACGTCGTTCCAGTCGATCGGCGCGA
>PLTW01000254.1 GCA_003164655.1 Actinomycetota bacterium | reverse complement strand
CCGTGGGCGGCGACCCAGCGCTCCAGGACGAGGCGCTGCTCCGCGGAAACGACGGTTCTGGAAGCGCTCGACTCCATGGCCTGGAGGCTATCATGACACCGGCTCTAGTGTCAAGCTATTTCTGAGACACTGCACTAGGACATGTGTCTAGGCGGCCTCCGCGCGGATGCTCAGCGGAGTAACCTGTGCACCGGGGTGCCGCGGTAGGGGGCGCCTGGAAAGGGAGGGTCGCATGAAGTTGCTGACCGGCACATGGTCGACGTTCGCGAGGCTCGCGTTGGTGGCTGCCAAGAAGTGGAGCTGACGGCGCCCGTCGAATCGAGACTCATCCACATGACGAGGGAGAGGTTGACCGTGAACAAGCTGCTCTACAGCAGGGTCGTCATTGCGCTCGCGCTGGTCGTCGCCCTGGCGGTCGCCAGCGGCGCCTGGTGGAAGTGGGACTGACCCGCCGGCGCAGTTCCTCGACTTCGCCAACGTCTTTGGACCCGGCGAAGGTCGCTCGCATGATCGGCGACATGTCCGCGGCCGTTTCGCGCAGGCTGGCGTAGGCGGCCGGAGCCGGAGGCGAGGACGCGGCTGCCGAACTAGGGGGACGCGACTGGGCTCGGCAGCGCAGTGGAGCCCGAGACCTTGTGCATGTCGCCGTCGTTCTGACGATACCCGGCGTTCGGACCGGCCTCGAAACTGAGCAGTCCGGTGGTCGGGTAGTAACCGATCACCAGCTTCGTTGGCCCCATGGCAGGCGGTATCGTGCCGTCAAGTTCGTTGCCGTGACGTGCCAGTGTCAGCGGAGCGGACACGGCCGAGCCGATGACCTGAGCGGCTCGGTACTGGTCTCCCGACTTCCAGATCACGATTCGCGCATTTCCGGGGTTCGGGTTTACCGCCCACGTCCCGACGAACGGATCCTTGGCGGTATGACCACAGCCGCAGAGCAGGACCGCTGCGACCGCGATGAAAAGGCCATGCTTCATATGATGAATGTAACACTGGGGCGACCATGAGCGCCATGGCCCGCGACATGGCCCGTGCTCTCGATTCGCCGGCCCTGGCCGCTTCCGTCGGCTTGACGGCGCCCGCATACCCGCGGGGCAAGAGTCCCCACTCGTCACACTCTGGAGCGACCGTTCCGGCGGCCCAAGGTTGCGTGTGGGCTGGCCACGGCACATGATCGTGCCGTCGAGCAAGGGGGCCGCCGGTGCTCGTGCGTCGTTTCGCTGTCGTCGTGGGGCTGGCCTTCCTGCTCGCCCTGCCGCTGGCCGGCTGCGCAAACCCGGGGTCCATGCCGCACCTTCATATCAACGTGACCGTTGGCCCCAGGGCCCACCAGGCAGTCGTCCACATCAGCGCCAGCGGTCGTTGCGGCGGAGCCTACTCGGGCGTCGTCTTGACCTATCCCGACGGTCACCGTCGGATTCTCGGCACTGCTTCTTACGGGGTCGGCGACATCGGGACATTCGAACTCGATGGGCTGCCCAGCGGCGTCTACGCGTGCACGACATACGCGATGCCCTACAAAGACACCGACGACTCAGCCCGCGACAACGGGTCGGGGCTCCGACCGTTTCCGGTCGCCCGGATGGTCAAGAAGAACCTCGCGGTGTCGGAGACGTTCGCCGTTCCCTGATCGTCGGCGGAGCGCCGTCTGCGGAGGGACCACCCAACGTCGACCGACGTTGAAGAGCGACGTGCACCTGCGTTAGCGTCGACGGGGCCGAACAGGCTTCTCGCCGCTCCGGTACTACGGCAGCCGGCTGGCGGAGGAGTGAACCCCAACGAAAGGCGCCCATGGAAGGTTATGCGATCGTCAACTTGCTCGAGATCGAGGACTCCGTCTCCGGGCGGGTCGAGGGCCTCGAGGGCCGCTTTGCCCGAACGCGCCTCGACTCGCGCGACCTCGGTGTCAGCCACTTTCGCTACGCGCCGCACCTGCGCGCCTCGACAGGACATCGCCATGGTCAACAGGAAGAGGCCTACATCGTGGTCGCCGGCGCCGGTCAGGTTCTGCTCGACGGCACCGTTCACGAGCTCCACCATTGGGACGTCGTGCGCGTCGCACCCGAGGTCGTCAGAGCATTCGCGGCGGGGCCCGAGGGTCTCGAGCTGATCGCCATCGGCGGGCCAAAGCCCGCGGGCGGTGACGGCGAGATGCTCGAGGTCGTGTGGCCGGACTGAGCGGCCGCAACCGGCGTCAGGCGGTAGCGCGGAGCGGAGGGCAGGCAGCGGTGGCCGGCGAGGAAGTGGCTGGCGAGGAAGGACTCGAACCTTCAATCCCCTGATCCAGAGTCAGGTGCCTTGCCAATTAGGCCACTCGCCAGCGATGCGCCGAGCGTTACAGTTTACCGCGCGACGACTGCTTCCTCAACACAGAGCGGGATGGCGGCGCGGCCGGGCTGCGGCGCTCAGGCCTTGTCCTGGCGTCCCTGCGCCTGCAACTTGGCCCACGTATCCCTGAGCGTGAGCGTGCGGTTGAAGACGAGCGCGGCGGGCGACGAGTCGGGGTCGGGACAGAAGTAGCCGAGCCGCTCGAACTGCACGGTCTCGCCCACCGGCACATCGGCCAGCGACGGCTCCGCGAGGCAGCCCCGCAGCACGGTCTCTGAGTCGGGGTTCAGGTCGTCGAAGGGGTCGCCGTCGCCGGCCCCGGGGTACGGGCTGCGCAGAAGGTGGTCATAGAGCCGCACCTCCGCGGGCACCGCGTGGGCGGCCGAAAGCCAGTGGAGGGTCGCCTTGGGGCGGCGACCGTCGGGAGCGGCCCCGCCACGCGTGGCCGGGTCGTAGGTGCAGCGCAGCTCGACGACCGTACCGGCGGCATCTTTCACGACTTCGTGACAGGTCACGAAGTACGCCGACCGCAGCCGCACCTCGCGGCCGGGAGCCAGGCGAAAGAACTTGCGCACGGGCTCCTCCATGAAGTCGTCGCGCTCGATCCAGAGCTCCCGCGTGAAGGGCAGCCGGCGAGTCCCCGCCGACGGATCTTCGGGATTGTTGGTGACCTCCATCTCCTCGATCTGCCCTTCGGGGTAGTTCTCGATGACGACCTTGAGGGGGTCGAGCACGGCGAAGCGCCGGGTGGCCGTGCGGTTGAGCACGTTGCGCACGGCGTGCTCGAGCATCTCCACCTCGACCACGCTGTCGGTCTTGGCCACCCCGACCATGGCCACGAAGTCGCGGATGCCCTCGGCCGGAAAGCCGCGGCGACGCAGGCCCGACAGGGTCGGCATGCGCGGGTCATCCCAGCCGCGGACGTGCCCCTCGTTGACGAGACGCAGGAGCACGCGCTTTGACATGACGGTGTGCGTGAGCTTGAGTCGCGCGAACTCGTACTGATGGGGCCGCGACGGCACCGGAAGGTTGTCGATCAGCCAGTCATAGAGCGGCCGGTGGGCCTCGAACTCGAGCGTGCAGATGGAGTGGCTGATGCCTTCGATCGCATCGGACTGTCCGTGGGCGAAGTCGTAAGTCGGGTAGATGCACCAGGCGGCGCCCGTCCGCGGATGCTCGGCGTGGAGGATGCGGTACAGCACCGGGTCGCGCAGGTTGATGTTGGGCGCGGCCATGTCGATCCGGGCCCGCAGCACGCGCGCCCCGTCGGCGAACTCGCCGGCGCGCATGCGCTCGAACAGGTCGAGGCTCTCCGGCGCCGACCGGCTGCGCCACGGACTCTCGCGGCCGGGCTCGGTGAACGTGCCGCGGTGCTCGCGGATCTCGTCGGCGCTCAAGTCGTCGACGTAGGCCTTTCCGGCCTTGATGAGCTCGACGGCCCACTCGTAGAGCTGCTCGAAGTAGTCTGAGGCGTAGTACAGGTGCGCGCCCCAGTCGAACCCGAGCCAGCGCACATCGGCCTGGATGGCGTCGGTGTACTCCTGCTCCTCTTTAGCCGGGTTGGTGTCGTCGAAGCGCAGGTGGCAGCGGCCGCCGAACTCGCGGGCGATGCCGAAATTGAGGCAGATCGACTTGGCGTGGCCGATGTGCAGGTAGCCGTTCGGCTCAGGCGGGAAACGGGTGACCACGGTCTGGCAACGGCCCTCGCGAAGGTCTACGGCGACGATCTCGCGAATGAAGTCGCCGCGCTCGGGCGGGGCTGGCGTCTCGGTGTTCACAGGGGCGTCTCGGTGCTCACAGGGGCCGAGGATAGCACACTCCAGGCCGGCGCCCGATCGCTAAAGCTTGAGAGCGTGCAGCGCCCCGTACACCAGAAACGCCGGCCAGACCACTGCTCGAAAGACACCATAGACCCCGTCCCAGAACGATGTCGCGGCCTGGACGTAGTAGACGAGCGCTCCGATGAGACCGAGTCCATAGACCGCTCCGCCACCAGCCCCACCGGCGTAACCGTTGCGTGCCATTCTCACTCCTTGGTCAGGATCGTCTGCGTGTCGGCAGCGTAACTTTACACGGCGAAGGCGGAGCGCCGCCTCACTGGGCAGGCCGGCACCGCAGAGCCAGGCGGGTATCGCGCGCCGCGTTCTTGGGTCAGAATGCAGATGAGATGAGTCGCAGCAAGTCGAACAAGCCGCAATCGGCCGGGCAGAGCCCCGGCCGCGTGTCGCGCCCTACGCCGGGCGCTCGATCGCTGCGCACCAGCAGCCTGTTGGTGCTCGTGAGCGTGGTCTTCGTTGTGGCCCTGCTGATGGTCGTCTCGCTCGTCGAGTTCATGCTCAAGCCCGACCCGGCGGTGAGGGCGGGTCCGATGTACGTGACGCTCACGCTCACCACGGGCGCCGCGATGCTCATGCTCGTCCTGGCACTGAACGCCTCGTTTCTGCCGTTCCTCTCCCGCGAACGAGCGCCCAACGTGCAACTGGTCATGTGGGCGATGGGCATCACCGGTATCGTGACCGGCCTGTTGACGTTGGGGCGAGCGGCCAGTCCGTTCGCGACGCGCTTCGTCCTTGCCGGCCTCGCGTTCGTATTCATCACGGTCCAGAACGCCCGTCTGGCCCGGGCCCGCGCGGCTGCGCCCGCGGGGCCGGC
>PLTW01000092.1 GCA_003164655.1 Actinomycetota bacterium | reverse complement strand
CGGTTGCGGCGCCGCCGCCGGCCGGGGCGGCGGAGCCGCCCCGGCCGGCGGGCACGAACGCCGCGGCCAGCGCGACCGCCGCCACGACGGTGAGCGCCACGAGCGCGATCACGATCGCCACGACGCGGCGCGATGTCGTGAACGGCTGGGCGCGGTAGCGAGCCGGCGCGCCCTCGCCCGGGCGGTTGCCTCCGTTGGGGCGGCCGCTGCGGCTCTGAGTGGTGTCGTGTCGACGTGTCATCGTCTCCTGCCGATCACATTCTGCAGCAGACGCCGCTCACCTGGTAGCCCCGGTCGCGCCACAGGCCGCCCCCGTCGTCGATCGGGCTCGTGCCGCCCGCTGCGCCGGATGCTACTCTTGAGCGATGCAAGTCCGTCGGGTGTTCGGTCGTTCTGTCGCCATACCGGTCCTGGTGGCGCTCATCGTGGCGCTGGCGGCGCTCGCCGCCGGAGGCTTCATCGAGGCGTTCCGGGCGCCGCCGCAACGCCGGGCGATCGTCATCTCGCCCCCGGTGGCCACGACGAGCCCTGTACGCCCCGCTCAGGTGCAGCGCTGGATCGACGCCGGCTTGCCGGCGCTCGAGGCGCGTCACCAGGCGGCCTGGAAGGCGGCGCTGCCGACCAGGGGGCCCGGCGCCCACCGGGCTCTCGCTGAACTCTACAGCCACCTGGCGCCGATCCCCTGGACGGGTCTTCATGCGCTGGTGACGACGATCAGCGGGCAGCCCGGCGTCTTCGACGTCAAGATCGAAGGGCGGCCCGGCGGAGCCGGGCCGCCCGCCCGCGTCGTCGCCGAGCGGCTGCTCGTCGTTGGTCGGTCCGGCCGGCGACTCGTGGTCACCGGCGACCGTTCGCCGGCCGGCATTCGCCATGAGTACCTCATGGCGTTCCGCACCCCGCACGTCATCGTGCGCGACGGCGCGGTCGTGGTGTTCGACGAGAGCTGGCGGCCGCTGGCCGAGGAACTTGCCGGCGACATGCCGCGGGCCCGCGCCGATGTGAACGCCCTGCTGGGGGTGACCGGCAACCGGCTCATCGTCGTGTTTCTGTATTCGTCATCTGCCGAAGTCGCGGACTATCTGGGTCAGAGCGCGGCCCTCAAACGCGAGCAGTTCTTCGCCCGGCTGCCCACGACGACTTCTGCGAAGCTCTGGTGGCCGACCGACGTGGGCGTGCTCGCGTCGGCGCTCGCGCCCGCCGATCCGTGGACCGGGCACATGCTCGCTCACGAAGTGACCCACACGCTCACCTGGCGCTGGTTCTACTACACCGCACACGCTCCGCCTCTGCTGCTCGAGGGCCTGGCGACGGCCGTTGAAGGCGACCGCAGCTACCTGCCGCTGCGCGCCGAGGTGGTCGCGGGCAACAGGAGCATGCCGCTGCTGTCGACCTTCGCCAGGCCCGACCTGTGGACCGGGGTGGCCATGGCGCGCGTGACGCTCGCCTACCTCGAGGGCGGCGCGATGGTGAAGTACATCCTGGCGGAGTGGGGCAAGGCCGCCCTGAAGCGGTTCTGCGTCGATGTCGCCGACAGCTCGCTCGCCGGTCCGGCGGTCAAGGCCGTGGTGCGCCGCGACCTTCACGTCTCGTGGGGCCGGTTCTACGCGGGATGGAAGGCCTACGTGCTGACGCTGCAGTAGCGGCGCCCGCGCCGGCGCGGGCGCGGGCGTACCGCGCCGTTTGACCGACGTTCCGATCGGGCGACAACATGGAACAACCGCGGTAGCAGCCGGTAGCCATTGTGGCCGCGAGGAACGCCGGGCGTCGTGCCGACGAGCATGACGACCGTCGGCCCGGCGCAGCGACCGCAGGAGCCAAAGGAGCCGAAGATGCGTCGCAGAATCATCGCACTCATCGTCGCCGGAGTCGTCATCGCCGCCGCTCTGGTCGTCGGCGTGGTGAGGGCCGGCGCGCAGGGCCCGACGAGCCTGCCGTCGATCACCGTCTCGCAGCTCCTGCAGAACATCGCCACCCAGATGCGCGGCACGACCGCCATCAGCGGCGACGTCGCCTGGACTGACGGTCTCCTGGGAAGCACGTCGCTGCTGTCGCTCGGCGGCAATCAGACACCGGCCGGCCTCTCGTCGCTGCTCACCGGCGGATCGGGCCGCATCTGGGCGCAGGGCGGCAAGGTGCGCCTCGAGTCGCAGGGCCAAAATGGCGACTTCGTGGTGGTCGCCGGCGCCACGACCGTCTGGACCTGGGATTCGATGACCGCGACCGCTACGCAGTACGCGTTGCCGGCGAGGTCGGGCGCCATGGCGCCGGCGTCGCCTTTGCCCCAGACTAGCATCGACCCGGCGGTGGCCATCGAACGGCTCATCCAGAAGCTCGCGCCCCAGGCGACGCTCGGCATCGGCGGCCAGGCGACCGTCGCCGGCCGGAAGGCCTACACGCTGACGCTCACGCCGACCTCGCCGGTCACCACCCTGGGTTCGGTGGCGGTGGCCATCGACGGACACCGCTGGGTGCCGCTGCGGGTGCAGGTGTTCGCAAAGGGCGGCGGCGGCGCGGTGTTGTCGGCCGGTTTCAAGACCGTATCGTTCGCGCCGCTTTCCGCCGGTCTCTTCACCTTCACCCCGCCGGGCGGCGCCACCATCGTCCATAAGAACGTGGGCGCCGGCCTGGGGAGCAAGGCCGAGCGGGCGGGCGCGGCGGCTGACAAGGGCGGCGCGATCGGGACGGGCGCCGCCGACGGCAAGAGCGGCGCGCGGCACAGCCCGCTCACCCTGGCGCAGGCCGAGTCGCAAGCGCCCTTCCTGCTGACGCCGGCAGTGACTCCGACCGGCATCGAGTTTCGGGGCGCCTTCGTCACGCCGGCAAAGGCCTTGGCGGCTCAGGCGCCGGGCGGCGGCCTGACGGCCGGGCAGCGCCGGGCGCTGGCGATTCTGGCCAAGCACCCCGCGGCGGTGCTCGACTACGGCAGCGGGTTTGGCACTGTCCTTTTGATCGAGGCAAAGATCTCGGCAGCTCAGGACGCGCAGCTCCAGCAGCAGCTCGGCCGGGTCGCGACGATCGGCAAGACGACCGTCAACGGCCTGCCGGCCACGAAGCTGCAGACGTCGCTGGGCTCGGCCGTCACGTTCCGGCAGGGAGACGTGCGGGTGGTGGTCGCCGGGTTGGTGCCCTGGGGCGACGTGATGCAGATCGCCGGCAGTCTGCGGTAGGCCGGATGGCCGACCACAAACAGCCGCCTGCCTCGACTCCGCCGGGCGTGTGCCGTGGCCGGCTCGCCGAAGAGTCGGCGGGCGGCGCGGACTCCCCGGCCCCGCGAGCTTGCGACGACCGTCCGGTCGTGCTGTCGACGCACGGGCTCACCAAGCGCTTCGGCAAGCTGGTCGCCGTCGATCACCTCGACCTGGCCGTCTGCCGGGGCGACGTGTTCGGCTTTCTGGGCCCCAACGGCGCCGGCAAGACCACGACCATCCGCATGATCTTCGGGCTCATCTTCCCGACGAGCGGGTACGCCGAAGTCGCCGGCCACCGAGTACCGGGCGAACGTGTGGCGGCGCTGCGGCACCTGGGCGGTTTCGTCGAAGTGCCGGCCTTCTACCCGAACATGAGCGCCCGGCGCAACCTGCGGCTGATCGGCTCGGCCGGCGGCGACGCCAGCGAGGGACGCATCACCGAGGTGCTCGACACCGTCGGCCTGCTGACCCGGGGCGACTCCAGGGTGGGCGGCTACTCGCACGGCATGAAGCAGCGCCTCGGCATCGCCAACGCGCTGCTGAACTCACCCGACGTGATCATTCTCGACGAGCCCACGAGCGGCCTCGACCCGCAGGGTATGAAAGACGTCCGCGAGCTCGTCCGCGAGCTCGGCAAGGTCGGCACGACCGTGTTCCTGAGCTCGCACCTGCTGCACGAGATCGAGCAGGTCTGTAACCGCGCGGTCATTATCAACCGGGGCCGTACGGTGGTCGAAGGCCCGGTGGCGACGCTGCGCCCGCGCGACGAAGCGGTCAAGGTCATGACCGGCGACCAGCAGAAGGCCTTCGAGACGGCCCGCGCGCTGTTCGGCGCGCAGGGCGTGAGCTGGGACGAAGGCTACCTGGTCGTGCGCGCCGGCGACGAGGGCGTGCCCGAGCTCGTACGCCGCCTCGTCGCCGACGGCGTCGCTGTGCGCGCCGTGGTGCCCGCGGTCGAACAGGGCCTCGAAGAGTTCTTCCTCGGACTGACGCAGAGCTCCGACGCCGACGGTGGCCGCGGAGAGCCGGCGGGCCGCAGGGCTAGGCAGCCGTGCGCAGCCTGGGCCGCGAGTTCGTCAAGATCCTCTTTCAACGGCGCACCTACGTCGGCTGGGCGGGTCTGCTGGCCGTGCCGCTGCTGATCGTGCTGGCGCTCGACCTCTCGTCGTCGAAGCCGGCCCCGGGTGAGGGGCCGCCGTTCTTCGCGGCGATCATCAACAACGGCATCTTCGTGCCGGTCGCGGCCATCGGCGCGCTGTCGTTCTTTCTGCTGCCGCTGGTCGCCGCGATGGCGGGCGCCTTTCCGCTGGCCGGCGAAGCCGAGATGGGCACCATGAAGACCTGGATGAGCCGGCCGGTCGGCCGCGCCGGCGTGCTGTTCTCAAAGTGGGGCGTCGCCATCCTTTACGTCGTGGTCGGCATGGCGCTCGTGGGCATCGGTGGGCTGCTCGCCGGCTGGCTGGTGTTCGGCATCCACCCGTTGGCCACGCTGTCGGGCACCACCATCGGCATCGGCGCCGGCCTCGAGCGCATCGTGCTGGCCAACCTGCTCATCCTGATCGCGCTGCTCTGCACGATCTCGCTGGCGCTGTTCGTCTCGACGCTCACCGACTCGAGCCTGACCGCCGCCATCAGCGCGATGGTCCTGTTCGTCGTGCTGACCATCCTCAACGGCTTCAGCTACTTCGACTTCATGAAGCCCTACACGTTCACCAGCTACAACCTGGCCTTCACGAACCTCTTTCGCGAGCCGATCTACTGGCAGCCGATCCGCAACGCCCTGCTGGTCTACGGCGTCACGGTCGCCGGCCTGCTGGCGGTGTCGTGGCTGATCTTTCGGCGCAAGGACATCCTCACGTAGTGGTGCCGCCGATCGTGCGTTGCCGGAGGCGCGGATGACGTTGCTCCGCCTCGAGCTGAGCAAGACGCTCAACCAGAAGCGCACCTACATCGGCTGGGTGGGCCTCGTGCTCGTGCCGGTGATCGTGGTCGCGGCCGGGTCCCTGCAGAAGCCCCGTCCGCAAGCCCCCGGCGAGCCGCCCTTCGTGGCGCACGTCAGCCAGAACGGCCTGCTCGTGATGCTCTCCGTGCTGATCGCCCTCGCGGCGTTCCTGCTGCCGATCATCGCCGCGATGGGCGGCGCCTCGTCGGTGGCCAGCGAGGCCGAGACCGGCACGCTCAAGACCTGGCTTACGCGCCCGGTCAGTCGGGCGGCGGTGCTCCTGACGAAGTGGGCGATGGCGGTGCTCTACGCCCTGGCCGGCGCGGCGCTGGTGGCTGTGGTGTCGCTGATCGCCGGTGTGCTCGCCTTTGGCCTGCACCCGCTCGTCACGCTGTCGGGCACGACCATGGGCGTGCAACAGGCGCTGGCCCTGATCGGGCTCGCCTATCTGCTGGTGGTCGCCGGCGCGGTCTGCTCGCTGTCGATTGCGTTCTTCATCTCGACACTCACCGACTCGAGCCTCACGGCGGCGACTATCGCCATCGCCGTCTTTACGGTGCTGACCATCCTCAACGCCTTCAGCGTGTTCGACTTCATGAAGCCCTACACGTACTCGACCTACCGCCTCGCGTTTTTGAACCTGTTCCGCTTCCCGATCTACTGGCCGCCGATCCGTCAGGCGCTCGTGAACTATGGGGTGACGACGGCGCTCCTGCTGCTGGCGGCCTGGGCGGTGTTCAGCCGCAAGGACATTCTGACGTGAGGCCGGACCGGTGGGACCCACCCCACCTAGTCGAACATCGAAACGACATTTGGTTGTTCGTCGCTGTCTTCTGGCGTGACCGCCAGCTGCTCGTCGACCTCGTTGCCCCACTGCGTCCAACCCTCGCGCTCGTGGCGGGCGAACAGCTCGAGATACGGTCCGGGGCTGCAGCTTTCGATGATGTCGTAGATTTCGTCGGGCTTGCGGGAGTGCTCGCGCTTGCGCGAGACCATGATGTTCACGCGGCGCCGGCCGGCGTCGCCCGTCCGCAGGCTGCCGCGCGTGCCGAACAGGACGAGTTCGGTAACGTTGCGGAAGTAGAAGCCGACTCCCCTCCCGTCGGGCCCACCGTCTTTGCGAGTCTTGTACCAGACGAGGTTCGTCTTGTAGGTGAAGCCCCAGTGCTGCATGACCGCCAAACCCTCGGCAAGCAGGGCGTTTGGGACCCAAAGGTAGAGATGGCTCTGCGGCAGGGCGAGCTTCTGTACCGGCATCTCGACGATCTCGTCGAGCGCCATGGTTTGGTAGCGCAACAGCCGACGGTGTTCGGGCGCCATCTTGCCACTGCGGTTCATGAACCTCCATGGCGGGTCGGCGAGGATCGTACCGAAGGACTCGAAATTCCGCGAAAGGAGATCTTCGGCCGCGGACTTGAGCCAGACGTCACTCATCGGCCTCTCCGATGAAGAGCGCGCGCGTCATGCCAAAGGCGAGCACTGGGCAGCCGGCGGCGCCCCCGCCGCGCATGCGTGGCAACAGCTTGTGCCAGACGGTGGTTGACTCGCCGGTGGACTTGCCCCGGCCAAGCTCCTTGTAGAGCTCGATGCAGTCCTTCGTCTTGGTGAGGATGACCCCCACGCTCACGGCTCGGAGTTCGAACAGGAGCCGGAAGTTGTTGAGGTCTCGGTCGAAGAAGGGATCCTTGTTGTTCCATTCGACCTCGAGAGCGATTTCGTTCTTGAAGCAATCGACCTTGTGTGTCGGCGTCTCGGTCCTGGTTTCGTCGACCAGAACGCTCGTGTCGAACGATTTCTCCCGCCAGCCACGCATGACGAAGGAGTCGTTGAAATACTGTGAGACAGACGAAAGCCTGCCGCCCGGTGTCGTGATGTCGGACGGCCGGAGTGTGAAGCCCCTGAGAACCTGAACGATCGCGCCCCATTCCTGCGGGAAGTCCTGCGAGAGGATGGCGGCGGCATGGCGCCAGTCTTCGACCAGCCACTTGTCGCGGATGTCTTCGGGGATGAGATCTGCCGTCAAGGCCCCTCCGTCGCTTGCCGGTATCGATTGTACGTTCTGCCGGTGACGGAGAGTAGGGCGCGAAGGTGGACATCGGACGGGTATAGTGTCGGTCAACCGCGGAGGTCCCCATGAGAGCGATGCTGCTGCGCCGACCCAAGTCGATCGACGAGCGGCCGCTGGAGCTCGTCGAGCTCCAGCGGCCGCATCCCGGCCCCGGCGAGATCCTGATCGCGGTGAGCGCGTGCGGCGTGTGCCACACCGATCTTCACGTGTGCGAGGGCGAGCTGCCGCCGCACAAGTCGCCGGTCGTGCCCGGACACCAGATCGTGGGCCGGGTCGCGGAGCTCGGCGTGGGCGTGACCGAACACGCACTCGGCGACCGCGTGGGCGTGCCCTGGCTGCACTGGACCGACGGCACCTGCCGCTACTGCCGACGCGGCGACGAGAACCTCTGCGACAACGCCACCTTCACTGGCTGGGACGTCGACGGCGGGTACGCCGAGTTCGCGGTGGCGCCGGCGGCCTTCAGCTACCCGCTTCACGAGAAGCTGAGCGACCTTGCCGCGGCGCCGCTGCTCTGCGCCGGCATCATCGGCTACCGTTCCCTGTGGCTGTCGGGGCTTGTGCCCTGGGGACACGGCAGGGAGGCGGCCGGCGGCCCCGCCGGAGCCGGCGCGGCCGCCGGCCGCCGTCTCGGCCTTTACGGCTTCGGCGCGGCCGCTCACATCTGCCTGCAGATCGCGCGCTACTGGGGCGCCGAGGTGTTTGCCTTCACCCGTGATGAGAAGCACCGCCGGCTGGCCCGCGAGCTCGGCGCGGCGTGGGCCGGCGCGGCGGACGAGCCGCCCGGCGGCGACCCCGAGACCAAGCTCGACGCGGCCATCATCTTCGCCCCGGCCGGCGAGCTCGTCATCGACGCACTCAAGGTCCTGGACAAGGGTGGCACGGTCGCCATGGGCGGCATCTACTCGTCGCCGGTGCCGCCCATCGACTATCCGCTGATCTACCGGGAGCGCGTGATCCGCAGCGTCACCAACTCGACGCGCCACGACGCCGCCGAACTTCTGCGCCTGGCGGCGGCCATTCCCATCGCGACGGAGACCCAGGTGTTTCCGCTCGAGCAGGCAAACGACGCGCTCATCGCGCTCAAGCACGACGGCATTCGCGGGGCGGCGGTGTTGCAGGTGACCTCTTAGGGCGCGGCGGCGCTGCCGGTGGCCGCGGGCAAGGCCAGACGACGTCGCGCGAAGCATGGCTGCCACGCGAGCGCGTGTCCCCGGCGTGCGGCGCCTACACCGACGCCCTGTCCTTCCAGTTCCACCATTTGAGCAGCGCCGGGTCGGGGCGCTCGGTGGAGGCGTAGTAGACGGCGCAGCGGTAGGTGTAGAGCACGCAGGGGTCGAGCCTGCCGCCGGCAAGCTCGCGGTCGCGTTCGTAGAGCGCTTCGGGGCTCTGGCCGCGCAGGTCGGCGACGCGGCGGATGCCGAGCCGGTGCAGGTGGCCCGCCATGTTGGGGCCGATCCCGGGGATGGTCTGCAGGTCGTCGCGCTCGCGGATCATGTCGCCAGCATATCGGCTTGGACGGAAGTCTCGGCTGTTTGCCGCCAACCGGGACCGGGCCGCGGTGCCGACCCGTCGCCTACTGCATCATGCGTTCGACGGCCGCCAGGGCGCGCTCGGCGATCCGCGGCGGCACGACGATCTCGTTCAGGCCCTCGTCGAGCGCCTGGATCGCCTTCTCGAGCGTGGTGCGCTTCATGTTGGGGCAGATCGCGCCGCGCGCCGCCGGCACGAACTCGCGCTCGGGATAGAGCGCGCGCAGGCGATGCAGCAGACCGGTCTCGGTGGCCACGACGAAGACCCGCGCGGCGCTGCCTGCCGGGTAGCGCAGCATGCCGGAGGTGCTCGTGATCATGGTGGCCAGAGCGCGCACGTCGCGGCTGCACTCGGGATGGGCCATGAGCTCGGCGCCCGGGTGGGCCTCGACGACGGCGCGCACCTCGTCAACGGTCATCTCCTCGTGCACGGGGCAGTAGCCGTTCCACATGATCATGTTCGTGCGGCCGGTGCGGCCGGCGACCCAGTCGCCCAGGTTGCGGTCGGGGACGAAGATGATGGGCTGCTCCGCCGGGATGCGGGCGACGATATCGGGGGCGTTGGCGCTCGTGCAGCAGACATCGACCTCGGCCTTGATCTCGGCGCTCGTATTGACGTAGGCGACCACGGCCGCCCCGGGGTGCTGCGCCTTGAGGGCGCGCAGGCCCTCGACTGTCACCATATCGGCCATCGGGCAGCCGGCGTGCGTGTCGGGCATGAGCACGGTCTTGGCGGGCGAAAGGATCTTGGCCGTCTCGGCCATGAAGTGCACGCCGCAGAAGAGGATCACCGCGGCGTCGGTGGCGGCCGCCTTACGCGCGAGCTCCAGCGAGTCGCCCACGAAATCGGCGGCGTCCTGTACCTCCGGGCGCTGGTAGTTGTGCGCCAGGATGACCGCATCGCGCTGGCCGGCGAGGTCGCGAAGCTGCTGCTGGGTGTCGGAGAGGTCCGTCATGGAGAAGCCGTCCTTGGAGCGTCGGCGAGTATGGGAAGGTGGCTCGCGCGCCGGGCGGCTCAGCCGCCGGCGATCGGCGGCATGACGCGGATCACGTCACCGTCTGAGACGGGCGCCTCGAAGCCGCCCAAAGCGCGCATGTTGCGGTCGTTGACGAACACGCCCACGAACAGCTTGCCGTCCTTGTAGATGCGGGATTCGAGACGAGGCTCGGCGACGATGGCGGCCTTGACGACCTCGGCGACGGTCGCGCCTTCGACCTCGAGCTCCCGCTGCGGTTCGGGGTAGGTGACGCCGAGCGGCAGCTTGACGCGTACCTTGGCCACGGACATCGCTCCTTTGCGGTCGGGCGCCCCGGCGATACCGCCCGGGGTAGTCCAAATGATTGTAGCAGGCGATCGCNNTCGCGGAGGGCGTTTTCCCTGTCCAACGGAGGGTTTGGGCGGCCGGATAGGCGGGTAGTTCAAGGATACCGTTCCGGAATGCCCGCGTCGCCGACCGACTCCTCGGCAGGCGGCGACGGCTCCCCGCCGGACAGGAGTGTGACATGGCTCACAACGTTGCGGCACCCTCGCCATACCACGCCCACGTGGCTCCGTCTTCTATCGATTTCGCGTCGTCGCCGGCGTCCTCGCGCGCGTCGGCCTCGGGTCAGACCCAGCCGGCCGCGAACGCGGTCGACCCAGCTGCCGGGGCCGCGCAGCCCGTCCCCAAGGCAAGGCCGCGGTTCGTCGGACCCGCGTCGCGCGAGTACGCTCGCTGCGATCTCTGCGGCGAGTCGCTGGGCAGCCACACCGGCCAGTTCCCGATGGTCTCACCTCTCACCGCGGGCCGCGTTTCCGTGTGCCGCACGTGCCGACGTGCGGCGCTGAGCGAAGGCTACCGGCCGCGCGCCTGACGCTTGCCGCGCGCCCGTAAGGCGCCGCGCGCCCGCATGGCGCTGCCTCCCCGCGCCACGCAGCCGTCCCGCGTTGCCGCCCCGCGCGGCTGCCCCGGCCGGCCGTATCGCGCCGCACCTGCCCACGCCGGACGGCGAGGGTCCCGTCTCGGCCGTGGGCGTGACCGCCATTCGAGCTAGAATGGGGTCGCCCTGCGGACCGCTTCTTCCGAAAAGTGAGACGACCGACGTGACGATGTGACGACGCGACTGCTCGACGCCTGTCTCGGCAAGCCCGTCGATGCCACACCCGTCTGGCTCATGCGTCAGGCCGGCCGGTACCTGCCCGAGTATCGCGTCCTGCGCGAGAAGCTGAGTTTCATCGAGATGTGCCGGCGGCCCGACGTGGCCGCCGAGATCACGCTCCAGCCGCTCGCCCGGTTCGATCTCGACGCCGCCATCATCTTCGCCGATATTCTGCTGCCGCTCGAGGGCATGGGCATCGGCTTCCACTTCGCCGCGGGTGACGGACCGGTGATCGAGCGTACGGTGCGCGCTGCCGCCGACCTCACCGGCGTACACGTCGGCGACCCCCGAACCGACACCCCCTACGTGCTCGAGGCCTTACGTCTCGTGGCCCGAGAGCTGGGCGGCCGGGTGCCGCTCATCGGCTTCGCCGGCGCGCCGTTCACTCTGGCGAGCTACGTGGTCGAGGGCGACCATTCGCGTCAGTTCGCCGAGGTGAAGAAGCTCATGTTCGGCGAGCCGGCCACGTTTAAGCGGCTCATGGACCTGCTCGCCGACACGGTCATCGCCCACCTGCTCGCCCAGATCGAGGCCGGAGCCCAGGTGCTGCAACTCTTCGACTCGTGGGCCGGCACCCTCGGACCGCGCGACTACGAGCGCTTCGCCGCGCCCCATTCCCAAAAAGTGCTCGACGCCGTGAGCGGCCGTGGCGTGCCGGTCATCCACTTCGCCGGCGGCTCCGTCGGCATGCTGGCGCAGGTGCGCGCCGCCGGCGGCGATGTCGTCGGCCTCGACTGGCGGATCGACCTGGACCGCGCGTGGGCCGAGCTCGGCGAGGGTGTCGCCGTTCAGGGCAACCTCGACCCTGCGGTGCTGCTGGGGCCGCCCGACGAGGTCGAGCGACACGCTGCCGACGTGCTGCGCCGTGCGCGCCGCCGTCCCGGGCATATCTTCAATCTGGGCCACGGGGTGCTGCCAGCCACGTCGCCCGACACGGTCGCACGCCTCGTCGAGTTCGTCCACGACTGGAACGGAGAGGGCTGAAAGTCATATGGCAACCATCGACGTCGCCATGCTCGCCTTCGGCGGCCCCGAGACGGCCGCCGACATCGGGCGGTTCATCGAGGCCATGACGGGCGCACCGCCGGCGCCCGCGACGCTCGCCGACGTCGTGCGCAAGTACGAGGCGATCGGCGGCGGCTCGCCGCTGCCCGAGATCACGAGGCGCCAGGCGGCCGCCCTGCAGGCCGTCATGATCGCAGAGCTCGGCGTCGAGGTGCGCGTACGGCCCGGCTTTCTGTACTGCTCGCCGACGGTGGCCGAGTGTCTGGCTGAGCTCGACGCCCGCGACACGGTCGTGCTGCCCATGTCGCCTTTCTCGTCGCGCCTGACGACCGGCGCCTACCACTCGGCCCTGGCGGCGGCCGGCCGTGAGGAGCTGCCGCTGCTCGATGGCTGGCATGCAGACCGGCGCTTCCTGGCCGCCCTCAGCCAGCGCATCAACGAAACGCTCGACGGCGCCGACCCCAACGAGTTCCCTCTGCTGTTCACGGCCCACAACGTGCCGCTCGAGACGGTCATGGAGGGCGACCCTTACGTCGAGCAGCTCCAGCAGACGGCCGCGCGGCTTCTGCCGACAGTCATGCCGGGTGACTGGCGCCTGGCCTTCCAGAGCAAGGGCCGGCGCGGCGGCGAGTGGCTCGAGCCCGAGGCGGCGACCGCGGTACACGAGCTCGCCGCCGCCGGCTGGACGAAGCTCCTGGTGGCGCCGATCGGCTTCGTCGCCGACCACGTCGAGACTCTCTACGACCTCGACATCGAACTGCGCGAGCTCGCCGTCTCGTGCGGCATGGAGTTTCTGCGCAGTCCCGCCCCGAACGATGCGCCACGCTTCATCGAGGCGCTCGCCGACATCGTGATCGACTACCTCGCCCATCGCCCGATCCTGCACCCCGTCGAGCTCGACCCCAACGGCTCGCACTGGCACGGCCCGCCGCCGCGAACGTGACGCGCACGGGGGCGACGAGGCAGGACCTCCCGGTCATCGCCGTGGTCGGCGGCGGCATGGCCGGCCTGGGCGCCGCGCATGCGCTCGAGAGCGCCCGTCGTACGGCCGGCCGCGGCGCGGCGGCGCCCTTCGACTGGGTCCTGCTCGAGCGCGAGGACTACCTTGGCGGCAAGGTCCGCACCGAGCGCGTCGCCGACTTCGTCATCGAGGGCGGCCCCGACTCGTTCATCGTCGAGAAACCGTGGCCCATGGAGCTCGCTCGCAAAGTCGGCATCTACGACCGCCTGCTCGACTCCAACGAGGATGTTCGCAAAAGCTACGTCTTCTCGCACGGACGTCTGCACGAACTGCCCGAGGGCCTGATCCTGATGGTCCCAACGAGGCTGCTGCCGTTCGCCATGTCGAGCCTGATCAGCTGGCACGGCAAGCTGCGCATGGGCCTCGACCTGCTGCTGCCGCGCGGCCATCCGGGCAGCGACGAAAGCCTGGGCGACTTCGTGCGCCGGCGGCTCGGGCGCGAGGCGCTCGCCAGGGTGGCCGAGCCGCTTGTGGCCGGCATCCACGCTGGCGATCCCGAGCAGATGAGCGTGCGGGCGACGTTCCCGATGTTCCTCGACATGGAGGAGAAGCACCGCAGCCTGATCGCCGGCATGATCCGCCGGCGCCGGGCGCGGGCGCGGGCGACGCCGGCGCCCGGCGGCCAGCCCGCGCGAGGCGGCGCTGCCGGCGTGCAAGACGCCGTCGGCGCCGCCCCGCGCCGGCCGCGCGCCTACTTTCTGTCGTTTCGGACCGGTCTGGCCGATCTGGCCGAGGCCGTCGTGGCCGACCTTCCGGCCGACCACTTGCGCACCGGCGTGGCGCTCGAGTCCATGACCCCTGCGCCGGTCGCGGCCGGCGGAGCAGGCCCCGACGGGCGCGCCGGCTATCGCTTACGACTCTCCGACGGCACTGCCTTCGTGGCGCAGGCTGTCGTGCTCGCCGTCCCTTCGTTTGCGGCGGGCGAGCTGCTGCGCAGCATCGCGCCAGCCGCCTCGGAGGACCTGTCTTCGATCCCCTACGTCACGACGGCCACCGTCTCGCTGGCCTACCGCAAAGCGGATGTCGCCCGGCCGCTGCACGGCTTCGGCTTCGTGGTGCCGCGCGCCGAGGAGCGGGGCATCATGGCCGGGACGTTCAGCTCGCTGAAGTTTGCCGGGAGGGCGCCCGACGACGGCGTCCTGGTGCGCGCTTTCGTCGGGCGCGCCGGACGCGAGGAACTCGTGGGACTGCCCGACGACGAGCTCGTCCGGCTCGTGCGCGCAGAGCTCGAGAGCATCGTCGGCCTGGGTGCGGAGCCGCTGTTCAGCCGCATCTTCCGCTGGCCGCGGGGCATGCCGCAGTATCGCGTCGGTCACGGGGCGCTCGTCGCGCGGATCGAAAAGCGGGCGGGCGAGCTGCCCGGCGTCGAGCTCGCCGGCGGCTATCTGCACGGCATCGGCATCGGCGACTGCATCCGCGAGGGAGCCGCCGCCGCCGATCGGGCCGTGGCGCATGTCGGGCGTGTCGGCGACGCGCAGGACGTGGTCGACACGCACACAGCGCCCCCATCGAGCCCATCACGGACTTGAGAACTAAAGGACGAGACCCCTTCCAGCCGAATGATAGGACGGGACTGCGGCACGACACTCGACGCGCCGTCGTTTTGGACCGTCGTCACGGCCGGCCGGCCTTCCGGCCAAAGGAGGATCTATGAGCACGGTTGCGTCGTTCGCCGCAAGTGCCGGCGGCTCTCTGTTCGGGGGGGCGGGCTTCCTGGTAGAGCTTCTCGTCCTTGTCCTCTACGTCGTCTCGATGTGGAAAGTGTTCGTCAAGGCGGGCAAGCCGGGGTGGGCGGCCATCATCCCGATCTACAACATCATCGTCCTGCTCGAGGTCGCGGAGCGCCCGCTGTGGTGGATAATCCTGTTCTTCATCCCGATCGCGAACCTGGTCGTCCTGATCATCGTGTCGCTCGACGTGGCGCGAGTTTTCGGCAAGGGCACGGGCTTTGGCATCGGCCTGTGGCTGCTCGGCTTCATCTTCTATCCGATCCTCGCCTTCGGCGACGCGCGGTACGGGGGCGGACGTCCCCAGCCGGCCGCCTACGCCGCCGGCGCCTATGCCGCCACCCCGTACGCTGCCACTTCCGACCAGTCCGCGCCCTACGCGCCGGCGCCGCCGTACGGGCAGTCAGGCGTTGCTTCCGGGCCGACCGGCGCGCCCTGGGTCACTCCATCGACGCCGCCTCCGTGGATCACGCAGCCTGTGGCGGCGGCCGTGCCTCCGGCTCCCCCTGCGCCACCCGCCCCGGCCCCACAGGCCGCACCTGCTCCGGCATCACCGGCGCCCGCGCCCCCGGCTCCGCAGGCCGCTCCGGCTGCCGCGCCGCCGGCGCCACCCGCTCCGACCCCACAAGCGCCACCCGCTCCGGCCCCGCAGGCCGCCCCGGCTCCCGCGCCTGCGACTCCGGCACCCGCGACTCCGGCCCCCAATGTCGCGCCGCCGGCGCCACCCGCCCCGGCTGCCGACGTCGCTCCGCCCGCACCTCCGGCGCCACCCGTTCCACCGGCCGAGTCCTGACGACAGATCAGACGTGAGTCGGCGGGGGCGGGAAGCTCGGACCGAGCTTCCCGCCCCCGCCGCGTCGTCCGCCCGCGTCGTCCGCCCGCGAGCGGGTCTCAGAGCGGCACACCTGACGGCACGGCGCCGGCCGCCGACGCATGGCGTTCCGCGACGAACACGATCACGATCAGAATGGGCACGACGATCGCGACGACGAACACCACCAGCGCCGCCACCGCCCACTTGTGCTGGGCGGAGCGAAACTGTTCGACGCTCATCCAGGGCTTGCCCTGCCAGGCCCAGCGGTTGCCGTTGACGCCGCAGACGATTGCCCACGCCAGGCCACCGAAGGGGACGAACGCCAGGAGCAGCCCCCAGAGCGCCACGTAGGCGCCGTTGAAGGGCCCCCAGATCCAGGTGAAGAAGAAGGCGCCCCAGTTCCAGCCGCCGGCCGCGGGAGGCAGGATGCTGACCTTGCCGAAGCCCGGCTGGTAGGTGGGCTCGACCGAGCCCGGCGGTGGCGGCCCGTAGGCGTATCCCGGCTGCGGGACATACGAGGCCGCGTACGGCTGAGGGTCGCCGCGGTCGGGCGGCGCCCAGCCGCCACGCGGCGGGGGCGGCGCCGGCGGGACCCATCCGTCGGGCGTGCGCGGGACCGGGCCGTCGGGCCCCGGCAGCCCTTGCGTCGGCGGCGCGGGCTCGTCGTTGCTCATCTGGTCCCCTTTGTGCCGTTGCGATCAGGCCCGGTCACGCTCGTCACCTGCTCGCCGTCAGAACTTGCCCAGCGCCCGCATGATCCAGCGATGCGGCGAGTGTCCGCTGAACCCCGGCGTGACATACATCACCGCGCATGTGCCGGCGCAGACCTCGAGGCCGCGCTCACCGGCCAGCGCGAGCGCCTCGGGCGTGTCGGTGTGCTGGTGGATCCACACCGCCTTGGCGCCGGCGTCGGCGGCGCGGGCCACCCACGCTGCGGTCTCGTCTTTGGGCAGCTCGAGAACGACCGCCTCGACCGGCGTCGGGAGGGCGGCCAGGTCGGGGAACGTGCGGTCGCCCTCGACCTCGTCGACGGACGGGTCGACCGCGTACACCGGCCTGCCCGACCTCTTCAGAGCGCTGTAGGTGAGCTTGGGAAAGGAGCGCTTGCCGCTGTGGCCTACTACCGCGAAGCTCGCGTGATCCCAGAACGACTGTCGTTGCGATGCCATCAGGACTCCTTTACTTGTCCACCCCGTAGCACTGTTCGGGTGCCAGCACATGGAGGTAGCGCCCGGCCGCCCGCAAACGGCTGCGCAGCTCGTAGCAGAGGTGACACTCGTCGGCGTACAGAGCCCGCATCGGTTCCAGCCCGGCGGCGCGGGCCAGCGCCCACGGACCGCCACCGGCGATCTCACTCACGACGGACAGTGTTGCGGGGTCGTAGGCCGCGAGGATGTCGGCCAGAGGGCGCTGCCACACGTTGCCGATGCTGATGCCCTGGCACGGCATGAGGTTGCCGTCGCAGCCCACGTGGCAGCGGCCCGGGTCGGCGAAGTCTTCGTAGGGGCACGAGGTGAGCGTGTCGGGCGGGCGAGTGAGGCGCTCGCCGCGGGCGAGCGCCTCACTCGCCCGCCCCTTGTACATGATCGCGCCGGGGGTGCCACAGGCCACATCGAGATCGGCCAGGGCGGCCGGCGCGCCGACCTCGAGCACCGCCACGGGCAGATCGAGCTGCCGGGCCGCGACCACGGCGTTGCGCAGGTGGGTCTCCTGCGCCAGCTCCTCGGTAAAGTACGCATACGACGACAGCGACAGGTCGGCCACGCCCAGCCCGGCGAACGGAGCGAGCCACACGAGGGCGTCGTCGAGCGACTCCGCCCAGAAGCAGTTGGTGACGACGCCGACCGCGAGCCCCGCTTCACGGGCGTGGCGCGCCGCGGCCAGCACGACCGGGTAAACGAGCAGCGGCTCGCCGCCCTCGAAGTACACCGTCGAGCAGCCGGCCGCCGCGGCCTGGTCGATGACGTCACAAAGCTGGGCCAGCGTCATCGTCCCTTCCTGCTGCGGGCTGCCCCAGACGAAGCAGTGGTCGCAGGCGAAGGTGCAGCGGTACGTCACGAGCAGGTGGAGAGCCTCGAGACGCGGCCGCGGCGCTTCGCGGGCCGGCCGTGACGCCGTCTCGTGGGCCGCCGGTGACGATGCGCCGTGTGGCAGGTCGCTCATGGCGCAACTGTACCCCGCGACGTGCGCCGCGGCGAGTCGCCGGACCTGAGGGCATGAGGCGGGGTGCGGGGCATGAGGCGGCATGCAGGCATCTCGCTGTAGAATCGCAGGGCGCGGGTCATGCCCGCGCCTAGGCTGCCGAACCCGAAAGGCGGGCGCTTTCATGCCGATTGGACGACCCAACGTCGAGCGGCTCGACGCCAGAGGCCTGGTCGAAGGCCTTGTGCGGGCGAGCAAGTACAAGAAAGACCCCGAACTCGCCGAGCAGGCACGGCTGGCGCTCGAGCGCCGCATGCCGATCCTGCTCGACACCTTCCAGTCAAAGAACACGCGCCACATGGTGTTGGCGCGCGACGCCTTCCATCAGATCGGCCAGCCGGCGGTGCCGTTCCTGGCCGACGTCGTCGACCACGGCGACACCGGGCGCCGCCAGGACGCGGTCCACGTTCTCGGCGAGATCGGCCTGCCGACGGTGCTGCCGGCGCTCGCCGACGGGCTCAGAGACCGCGACTCCGGCGTTCGTCTGCTGGCAGTGCGATCGCTTTCGAAGATCGCCGGCCCGCGGTCCGACGAGCTCATCGAGTCGGCGCTGCGCGACCGCGACGAGGCCGTGCGCATCGCGGCCATGAAGGCGCTCAAGAAACGAGGGTGGGCGGGATCGTGAGCAGGGACTATCGCGCGTTTTCGATGTGGCTCGACGGCGTGCCCGGCGAGCTCTCGCCGCGGCCCGCGCTGGCTGGTTCGACCGAGGTCGATGTGGCCGTGGTCGGCGCCGGCTACACGGGTCTGTGGACCGCCTACTACCTGAAGAAAGCCGACCCCTCGCTGCGCATCGCCATCCTCGAGAAGGAGATCGCCGGGTTCGGCGCTTCGGGCCGCAACGGCGGCTGGTGCTCGAGCTTCTTCGCGGCTTCGCCGGGCACGATCGCCGCGGAGTTCGGCCGCGAGGCGGCGATCGCCATGCAGCGCGCCATGTTCGCGACCGTCGACGAGGTCGGCCGCGTGGTCGCAGACGAAGGCATCGACGCCCGCTACCACAAGAGCGGCACGCTCACCCTGGCGACCAGCGCAGCCCAGCTGACCCGCCTGCAGGGCGAGATCGACCACGAACGCGAGTGGGGTTTCGGCGAGACCGACTACGCCTATCTTTCGGCGGCCGAGACCGCGCGGCGCGTGCGGGTCGAGGGCTGCCTCGGGGCGATGTACTCGCCGCATTGTGCCTGTGTCGACCCGGCGCGTCTGGCCCGCGGTCTGGCCGACGTGGTGGAGCGACTCGGCGTGACCATCTACGAGCAGACGCCGGCGCTCGCCCTGACGCCACACGAGGTGCCCACGCCCGGCGGCGCGGTCAAAGCCGGCGTCATTGTAAACGCCCTCGAAGGCTACGTGACCTCCCTGCCGGGCCACGCGCGCGACATGGTGCCGCTGTACTCGGTGATGATCGCCACCGAGCCGCTGCCGCAGTCGTTCTGGGACGAGGTCGGCTGGTCGGGCCGCGAGGTCTTCGGCGACGAGCGCTACCTGCTCATCTACTGCATGCGCACCGACGACGACCGCATCGCTCTCGGCGGCCGTGGGGCCCCGTACCACTTCGGTTCAAAGATCAGAGACGACTACGATCTCGCTCCCAAAGTGTTCGGCGAGCTGCACGGCGTGCTGAAGAGCCTGTTCCCGGCGCTCGGCGACGCGCGCATCACGCACACCTGGGGCGGCTGCCTGGGCGTGCCGCGCGACTGGTTCACGTCGGTCGGCTACGACAAGGAGAAGGGCATGGCATGGGCCGGCGGTTACGTCGGCGACGGCGTGTCCACGACCAACCTCGCGGGTCGCACGCTGGCCGAGCTCATCGCCGGCGCCGACCACGGGCTGGCCGGGCTGCCGTGGGTCGGTCACCTGTCGCCGCGCTGGGAGCCCGAGCCGCTGCGCTACCTCGGCGTGAACCTGTCGCTGGCCATGATGGGCAGCGCCGATCGCGTCGAAGCCCGCACCGGCAAGCCCTCGAAGCGCGCCGACCTGACCGCGCGTCTGATCGGGCGGTAGCCGACCGGCGCGGCGTTCGGCAGCCGGGGCGTCTTCGACCAGCGCCGGGGGTGTCCTAGATAAGGTTCGTGCAGGCGACGAACGTGGCAAAGACCGTGAGCCAGTCGGCGGCCGGGATCGCGATCGTCGTGCCGTCGAGCCTGGTGACTCCGGGGCAGCCGGCCGGCCCGTCGCACCAGTCGGGGCGGCCAAAGGTCACACGTAGCGAGCGACCGTTCCAGTCGAGCGCGCGGGGCAGCGGCCCGGTCAAGGCGCGACGCGCTCCGGCACGCAGGGCCGCGTGGGTCGCGTCGGGTCCGGGGAGCCGGGCCGTCGACCACGCCAGTCCGTCCTTGACCGCGACCGCCTCGACACCGGGAACCAGGGCCCGGGCTTCGGCGACGAGCTTGTCGTCGCCCGAGGCGAAGGCGAGCGGCGCGCCGCAGGCGCCGGCGACCGCCGCGTTCAACCCCAGCTCGCCGATCGCCAGCTCGCCGTCGGGGCCGCCGCACACGACGACGTCGGTGATGGCGAACAGATAGGTGTGGGCGAGGGTGGCGCGGGCCGTTCCGGCCCGCGCATGGTAGCCGACCATGAAGACCGCGTCGAACCCGGCCTCGACCCCGGCCATCATGCTGAGCTGCGTGCCGCCGCCGCCGATCAGCGAGACGCCGGCCGGCAGCCCCGCGACGCTCAGGTTGTCGCCGCAGTCGTGGGCGTCGCAGACCACGATCTCGTCGGCGCCGCCCTCGAGGCAGCCCTCGAGCACCGCGTCGAGGTCGCCGCGCATGAACCCGCGGGCGGCCTGCCAGTCGTCGCTGCCGTGTTCGATCTGAGCCAGCCGGCAGACGCCGCTGGCCCCCTCGAGATCGATGCTGATGAAGACCTTCACGCCCGTTCCTCCATCTACCCTCAGGTCTCGACGGCCTGCGGCCGCCGCCGGCGCAGCACGAGCACGATGACGATCAGCACGACCGAGATCACCGCCGTGATCAGGAAGGTGATCAACGGTCCGTGCGATCTGGTGGTCACCGCCGCGCTGACCCGGTGTACGGAGAGGTAGCTGTCGATGTTGTCGACGGAGTAGATCGCCGAACCGTCGCCGCTCGGCGATTGCACCCACCCCGTCCAGCGGCTCGTGTTGACCGCTTCGAGGCCTTTCGGGTAGGCGAGGATGATGTAGGGGCTCTGCTGGTAGAGAAGCCGCTGCATCTCAAAGAGGATGGCCTGTCGTTGGGAGGGGTCGATGGCGGCCGCCTGCTGGGCGTAGAGCCGGTCGTAGGTGGGGTTGGACCAGGCGCAGTCGCTCCAGCCGTTGATCTGGTTCGTGAGAAAGATCGAGAAGATGAACATGGGGTCGACATCGCCCGTCCAGTTGTAGATGTACAGGTCCACATTGGGCACGTACTTGCCGCCGACCGTGTTGTACAGGTAGTCGTTCATGGCGCCTTCGTCCATGTAGACGAACTTCACGTCGATGCCGATCGCCCCGAGGTAGCCGGCCAGCAGCTTGCCGATGTTGTCGCCCTGGGGCGGGGCGTCGCAGGCGAACAGGCGCAGGACGATCGGTTTGCCGCGCTTGTCGAGGAGCTTGCCGTTCACGGTCCGGTAGCCGGCGGCGGCCAGCAGCTGTGTCGCCCTGGCGGGGTCGTAGCCGTAGGCCTGGTCGGCGGGCGGCTGCCAGTGCCAGTCGGGGTCGTGGTAGTAGCCGGGCACGACGAGGGTCGTGCCGGGGACCGCGTAGCCGTCGTAGGCGATCTTCACGATCTGCTGCTTGTCGATGGCCCAGTTCAGCGCCTGGCGGAATCGCCAGTCCCGCAGGACGGGATTGCCCTGCGACTTGCCCGTGTAGCAGTTGAAACCCAGCTCGTCGATGCCCTTGACCGGGTAGACGATGGTCTTGAAGTCGTGGTCGCGGCTCAACGGGGCGACCTGCGCCTCGGGGATCCCCCAGCAGGCGTCGATGGTGCCGCTGCGCAGCTCCTGGACCATCGAGTCGGGGTTCTGGTACGGGGTGAAGATGACCTCGTCGATACGCGGGGCGCCGCGCCAGTAGTTCTTGTTGGCCACCATGCGGATGTCCTGGCCCTTGTTGAACTCGACTGTCTGAAACGGCCCCGTGCCGATGATGGGCGGGTGGTTCTGAAACGAGTTCTGGGCGGCGTTGGGGCTGATCTTCGACCAGATGTGCTGAGGCACGATCGGCACCCACATGCCCAGGATATTGGCCTTGGGGGCCGAGCAGGCGAACCGCACCGTCAGCGGGTCGACCGCGACCACCTGTTTGATTCCCTCCGTGTAGCTCGTATACGAGGCCATGTTGTTGCGAATGATGTACTCGTAGGTGAACACCACGTCGCGCGCCGTGAACGGCACCCCGTCCTGCCAGGTCACGTGGGGACGCAGCTTGAAGGTCCAGACCTTGCCGTCGGAGCTGTGGCTCCAGCTCACGGCCAGTTCGGGGGCCGGGTCGACGTTGCTCGCCCGATAGCCGGTGAGCATGTCGTAGTTGAGGTGGAAGATCAGAAACGACGACGTCGACGTGCCGACGAACGGGTTGAGGTTGTCGGGCTCGTTGACCCAGCCGACCTTGAGCACGGTGGCGCCGGCCGGTGCCGGCGAGGCGGTCACGGCCAGCGCTCGCACGATACCGCTCGCCAGGCCGGCGACGGCGACGGCGACCAGCGCCGTACCGAGGGCGACACCCAGACGGCGGCGCCTCGCACGGCGGCCGTCCCTCGCGCTCAAGGAATCTGTCATGGCGCCTCCCCCCTGCCGGGGCGCCCGCGTCTCCCGGGGGCTCCGCCGGCTCCGGGCGACTGCGCGAACGCCTGTCGGGCCAACGGTATCAGATGGCGGCGCCAGGACCAGGCCGTGTCCGGTCGATCGGCGGCGCGGCCCGGGGGGTCTCTGTCCACCCTCGTCCGGGTCACGGCTCCGTGAGTCCCTCGGGTGACCTGATAGCGTCGAGAAACTCGTCGCCGTAGCGTTCCAGCTTGGCCTGACCGACCCCGTTGACCTGGAGCAGCTCGTCGCGTGTCGCCGGCTTGAGGGCGGCCATCTCCTGGAGCGTGGCGTCGTTGAAGACGACGTAGGCCGGCACCCGGCGTTGCTGGGCGAGGCGCCGGCGGAGCCCCTTGAGCCGCTCGAGAAGCTCGGCGTCGGGCTCGGGCCGATCGAGGCCCGGCCCGCCGCCGGTCAGACGTGCCGGCGGGCTGCCGGTGAACCACTCGGGTCCGGTGTCCGCACCGGCCTTGCGGCGCCGATCGCGGGTGCGTGGTTCGCGCGGCGGCCTGACCCGCGGTCGCGACAGTACGAGCGTCTCGTCGCCGCGCAGAAGCGCCATGGCCGCCGGAGTCAGTCGCAGCACCGAGTAGCGCGCGATGTCCTGTTCGAGGTAGCCGCGATGGATAAGCTGGCGGATGAGCTGCTGCCAGGCGTCCTTGCTCTGCTCGGCGCCGATGCCGTAGGTGCTGAGCTGATCGTGGCCGCGGGCGAACACCTTCTCGCTGCCGCTGCCGCGCAAGACGTCGACGACGTAGCCGATGCCGTAGCTCTGTCGCAGCCGGTAGACGCACGACAGCGCCATGCGCGCGTGCTCGGTGGCGTCGTAGGTGTCGGGCGGGTCGAGACAGACGTCGCAGTTGCCGCAGTCGTCGGCGAGAGGCTCGCCGAGGTAGCCGAGCAGCACGCGGCGCCGGCACGTGGTGGCCTCGGCGAAGCCGACCATGGCGTTGAGCTTGTGCAGCTCTATGCGGATCTGCTCGGGGTTGCCGCCGCGCTCGATCAGCGACCGCGCGACGGCGGCGTCGCCGAGGCTGAAGAGCAGCAGGGCGTCGGCGGGCAGGCCGTCCCGGCCTGCCCGCCCCGTCTCCTGGTAGTAACTCTCGAGGTTCTTGGGCAGGTCGTAATGGCACACGAAGCGCACGTCGGGTTTGTCGATGCCCAGGCCAAAGGCGACCGTGGCGACGACCACGTCGATCTCGTCGTGGGCGAAGGCCGTCTGCACGCGGTCGCGTTCGGTCGGCGGCAGGCCGGCGTGGTAGGCGGCGGCCGGCACGCCGGCCGCCGCCAGACGCCCGGCGACCTCTTCGGTGCGCTTGCGCGAGAGGCAGTAGACGATGCCCGCCTGGCCGGAGCGGTCGCGCACGAAGGCCAGGAGCTGGTCGGCCGGATGACGCTTGTCGACCACCGTGTAGCGAATGTTGGGCCGGTCGAAACCGGCGACGAAGCAGGGCGCGCCCGAGAGACCCAGGCGGCTGCGCACGTCGTCGCGGGTCTGCGGGTCGGCGGTGGCCGTGCAGGCGACGATGGGTACGCCGGGAAACAGCTCGCGCAGCCGGCCGAGGTCGATGTACTCGGGGCGAAAGTCGTGGCCCCACTGCGAGACGCAGTGCGCTTCGTCGATGGCGAAGA